>NZ_JANOCG010000387.1:0-27448 GCF_031412075.1 Rhizobacter sp. | reverse complement strand
GGTCGGGCATCACCAGAAAGAAGCGGTCTTGCAGGGCGAGCGCGACGCGGTGCCAGATGGCGTGCGTCTGCGGGAAGCCATGCAGGAGCAGCAATGGCGGGCCACCCGCCTTGCCGCCGGTGCGCGCAAAGAGGCGCTGGCCGTTGACCTCGTGAAACTTCGCTTCGAAACCGTCGAACCAAGCCATCGTGTGCACCTCCAGGGGCACGATCTTGGCACGCAGGTCAGCGCTTCAGTGCCGTGGTCAGGGTCTTCACGGTGTGCACCCGGCCGGGGCCGAACACGCGCTGCAGTGGCCGCCATGCCGCTGCGTCGAGGCTCACGCACTGCATCCACACACCGCGCCGCGCGGCTTCGCGCACCGCCTGGCGCGCGTCTTCCACCAGGTACTGTGGGTCGTGCACGTCGACGTCGTGCGGGCGGCCGTCGGTGAGCAGCAGCACCCGGCGCAGCGCGCCGTGCCGCTGTGCGATCAGGTGGCTGGCGTGGCGCAATGCCGCGCCGAGGCGTGTGGACAAACGGCTGCGCAGGCGCATCAGGCGCTCGATGCACGCTGACCCCAGCGGTTCGCCAAATGCCTTCGGCTGGCTGTAGTGCACGGCGTGGCGGCCGTCAGAGCAGAAGCTGTGAATGGCGCACTCGCCGCCCGCACGTTCGATCGACGCTGCAGCACGTAGTGCGGCCTCGCGCGCGGCTGGCAACACCGCGGCGGTGGACGCCGAGGTGTCCAGCAACAGCAGCGTGCTGCCCGCGTCATGGGTGGCCTGGCTGCGACGGTAGACACGGGGCTCCAGCACCTGGCCGCTGCGGCGAGCGATGGCGGTGTCGACCAGCGCGTCGAGGTCGAACTCGTCACCGTCGGGTTGCGCCATCAGGCGTGTGCGTCGTGGGGCGGGCCGGGGGGATGTGGGCGCCATCACCGTGTCGTCGAGCACGCTGCACCAGTCGCGTCGGTACATCGGCACCAGGCGGTCCCACTCGGGGTAGCTGTGGCGTTGCAAGGGCGCTACCGCAGCACCGGCGGGCGGCGTGGCGGCCACCTCGTGTTCGGTGTCGGTGCGCTGTTTGTCGTGCCGCCACAGACAGCTGTTGTCGTCGCGGTAGCTCGGCATCACGGCATACAAACGCGCGTTGAACTGCAAGCGCATCTGGCCGATGTCGTTGCCGAGCAGCGAGGCGGCGTGGCGCAAGGCTTCAGGTTGCCTCAAGGCCAGCATGTCGCCGGCGTCGTCGACAAAAAAGAGCTGGCGCGCCTTGATCACCCACGGGTGCGGGTCGTGTTGGGCCGGGTCGAGCAGGCTGCGCGCCAGGCGACGCAGCAGGTCTTCAAAGCTCGGGGTGTCCGACATCACTGCCGCATGAAACGGCAGCCACAAGCGGCGCAGGCCCGGCAGCTCGCGGCTGGCGAGCCACTCGACACGTGCGTCTTCGAGCGCACCCAGAATCGCCTGCGTCACCGGGCGCAAGCCGGCGGGGTCGAAACGATGCTGCGAGAACACCAGGTGTGCGGCGGCGTGCGCGGCGGCGGCCTGGAACCACAGGTCGGGCGCTTCGTGGGTGGGCGCGTGCAGCGGCAGGTGCAGGCCGAGCGGCGAGAGAAACGGCCGCGTGGTCTGGGGCTCGGTGATGTCGATCAGCGTGGGCGTGACGTTCCACAGGCTGCGCAGGTAAGGCGAGAGCGCGCTGCGCATGGCGTGCTCAGAACGCGGCGTCGACGGTGGCGAGCAAGGCGGCTGCCACTTCGGCGTCGTCCGACAGCGGCGCAGCCACCGCGATGCGGCAGGCCGCCAGCGGCGACACACCCTGGCGGATCAAACGCCCTGCGTGCACCAGCATGCGCGTGGACGCGCCCTCGTCCAGCCCATGGCCTTGCAGCCGGCGTGTGCGCACGCCCAAGCCCACCAGGCGCGCCGCCATGTCCACTGCCAGGCCCGACTCGTGTGCCACGATGGCGACCTCGATCTCGGTGGTGGGGTAGTGGAAGTCGAGCGCGCAAAAGCGCTGCCGCGTCGAGGCCTTGAGCTCCTTCGCACCGCCGGGGTTGTACGAGGCCACGAGCAGGAAGTCGGGGTGAGCCACCAGCTGCTCGTTGTGCTTGTCCAGTGGCAGCATGCGGCGGGTGTCGGTCAGTGGGTGGATCACCACCGTGGTGTCGCTGCGGGCCTCCACCAGCTCGTCGAGATAGCAGATGGCCCCGCTGCGTGCGGCCAGTGTCAGCGGGCCGTCTTGCCAGCGTGTGCCGTGGGCGTCGAGCAGCCAGCGGCCGGTGAGGTCGGCGGCGCTGGTGTCGTCGTTGCAAGCCACGGTGATCAGCGGGCGCTGCAGCCGCCACGCCATGTGCTCGATGAAGCGTGTCTTGCCGCAGCCGGTGGGGCCTTTCAGCAGCACCGGCAGGCGCTGTGCATACGCGGCCTCGAACAGCGCGCACTCGTCGCCGCTCGGCTGGTAATAGGGTTCGGACGGCACGCAGCGTGCGTCCAGCATCGCGCCCATCAGCCGTGAACAGGTGTGGACTGGTTGGGGATGCCCTCGATCGGCGCCTCGTCGGTGCCCACCGTGCTGCGGGTGAAGGCCTCCACCTTCTTTCGCGTGCCCTCGGGGTCGTTGACCCACTGCGAATAAAAGTCGTAGGGGCACACCGCCACCCCCTTGTCACCCTCGCGCGAGTTGATGAGCCCGGTGTAGCCGCGGTGCACCAGCTTGAAGAGGTGGTTCTCGCTCTGCCCGTGCTTGCGAAAGTCGCGGATCAGGCTCTTGCTGAGCGCTGCGTATTGAATGCCCATTTCTTCTTCGCCGCACTCGCCCAGCGTGCGCCCGTCGAAGCCGATCAGCGCCGAGTGGCCGAAGTACGAGTACACACCATCGAAGCCCGCCGCGTTGGCCACCGCCACGTAGCAGTTGTTGGCGAAGGCCATCGCCTTGCTGATCAGAATCTGCTGCTCTTTGGCCGGGTACATGTAGCCCTGGCAACGCACGATGAGTTCGGCGCCCTTCATCGCGCAGTCGCGCCAGATCTCGGGGTAGTTGCCGTCATCGCAAATGATCAAGCTCACCTTCAAGCCCTTGGGCCCGTCGCTCACGTAGGTGCAGTTGCCGGGGTACCAGCCTTCGATGGGCACCCAGGGCATGATCTTTCTGTATTTCTGGACGATCTCGCCTTGGTCGTTCATCAAGATGAGCGTGTTGTACGGCGCCTTGTTCGGGTGCTCTTCGTGGCGCTCGCCGGTCAGCGAGAACACGCCCCAGACCTTCGCCTTGCGGCAGGCGGCGGCAAAGATCTCGGTCTCGGCGCCGGGCACGGTGGCCGCGTTTTCGTACATCTCGGCGCTGTCGTACATGATCCCGTGGGTGCTGTACTCCGGGAAGATCACCAGGTCGAGCCCGGGCAGCCCAAGCTTCATGCCGACCACCATGTCGGCGATCTGCTTCGTGTTGGCCAGCACCTCGGCGCGGGTGTGCAGGCGTGGCATCTTGTAGTTGACGACGGCCACGCCCACGGTGTCTTTGCTGCTGGAGATGTCGCCGTGGATCATGGAGTGCTCCGTCATTCAAGGGGTTGGAGCGATTGTGAAAACCGGCGCGGTATGGGCGAATACGTTGATTGACGTAGCCCGCGCGTGCAAGCGCATATGCTGTCAGCGTTGACCTCGATGGATTGCCTTGTTCGACACCTCACTCACCGAGCGCGAGATGGCCTTGATCGTTTCCAGTGCCTTGCAGCAGGCTGCCAAGAAGTGTGCTGCCCTCACCCTGTTGCTGACGGGCCTGCTGGCCGGCTGCGCCACACCCGAGGTGATGGTGCCGGGCGACCTGCAACCCGGCCGCCTGCCGCCGCCCGACACCCATCTCAACATTGCCGGCCTCGGCCCCTGCACCGACAGCACCGACCGCACCCTGCGCTTTGACGCCAGCCAACCGCTGCACGTGCTGGTGCATGGTTGTTTCGGCTCGTCGGGCCAGTTCCGGGCGCTGGCCCAGGTGCTGGCGTTTCATGGCCAGCAGGCGGCCTGTTTTACCTACGACGACCGCGCCAAGCTCACCGACAGCGCCACTGCGCTGCGCCAGGCCCTCAAGCAGCTCGCCGACGGCTCGCGCTTGCCGCAGCTCACCGTGATCGGCCACAGCCAGGGCGCGCTGATCGCGCGCAAGTCGCTCACCGCCTCGTTGGCCGGGCCCTTGCCCGAGCGTGCTGTCGACCTGCGCCTGGTCACGGTCTCGGGCCCGTTCGCCGGCATCGAGGCGGCGCGCACCTGCGGCAAGGTGTGGCTCTATCCGGTGTCGCTCGGCCTTCTGCCCCTGAGTTGTTACGCGGTGACCGGCCCCAAGTGGACCGACATCACCTACTCGTCGCGCTTCATCCGCGAGCCCGGCGAGCTGGCGCCGCAAGTCGGCCCCTACCTGAAGATCGACACCGACGAGCGAGGCAGCTGCCGGCGCGAAGAGGCCGGGCGCTGTGTCGAGAGCGACGACATCTTTTCGCTCGACGAGCAGCGCCACCCGGTGGTCGAGGCCGATGCCCGCACGAAGCGGGTGCTGGTGCCGGCGGGCCACGTCGAGATCGTGGGCGACAAGCGTGTGGCGCCCACCAAGCTGATCGAGGTCTTGCAGGCCGAAGGGGTGCTGCGTTTGACCTCGCCAACGCAGGCCTCGGCCTTCGAGCGTCTGTTGGCGCGGCTCTACTGAGCCCCGCTCACACCACCCGCAGCTGCGGTTCACCCGCCACCAGCCGGCCGATCACCGCTGCGCGCTCGAAGCCGGCGGCATGGAAACGCGCCAGCACCGCATGCGAGGCGTCGGTGCTGCACGACACCAGCAGGCCGCCGCTGGTTTGCGGGTCGGTGAGCATGGCCTGTTGCCAGGGCAGCAGCGTGGGCGGCAACAGCACCTGCCCACCGTAGCCCGCCCAGTTGCGCGCCGAGGCACCGGTGGCCACACCATCGCGGGCGAAGCCCACCGCCGTGGGGATCATTGGCACGCGCGCCATCTCCAGCTCGGCGGCCAGCTGCGAGCCGCGGCACATCTCCAGCAGGTGGCCGGCCAGGCCGAAGCCGGTCACGTCGGTCATGGCGTGCACGCCAGGCAGGGCACCCAGCTCGCTGCCCACGCGGTTGAGCTGGGTCGTGTAGTGCAGCATCTGCTGGTAGCCGGTCTCGTCGAGCAGCCCCTTCTTCAGCGCGGCCGACAAGATGCCCACGCCGAGTGGTTTGCCCAGCACCAGCACGTCTCCGGCCTTCGCGTCCGAGTTGCGGCGCACGCGGTCGGGGTGCACCAGGCCCAAAGCGACCAGGCCGTAGATGGGCTCCAGCACGTCGATCGAGTGGCCGCCTGCGATCGGGATGCCGGCCTCGCGGCAGATGCTGGCGCCACCTTCGAGGATGGCGCCGATCACGTCGAGCGGCAGTTTGTCGAGCGGCATGCCCAGCAGGGCCAGCGCCATGATGGGGGTGCCGCCCATGGCGTAGATGTCGGAGATGGCGTTGGTGGCGGCAATGCGCCCGAAGTCGCGCGGGTCATCGACAATCGGCGTGAAGAAGTCGGTGGTGGCCACCAGCGCCTGGTTGGCATTGAGGCGGTACACCGCCGCGTCGTCGGCGGTTTCGATGCCCACCATCAGCTCGGCCGGAATCAGGCCCTGCGGGGTGCGCGACAAGATCTCGGTCAGCACACCGGGCGCGATCTTGCAGCCGCAGCCACCGCCGTGGGAAAACGAAGTGAGTCGAATGGGATCCATGTTGTTAGTGTCGATCAAAACGGACATGCACCGGGCGTCATGAGTCATAAACCCATCACGGTTCGTGACCTGGCCGACTTCAGCGTGGTCATCGATACCCGCTCGCCCGCCGAGTACGCGCTCGACCACATTCCGGGCGCGCTCAACTACCCGGTGCTCAGCGACGAAGAGCGCCACATCACCGGCACCACCTACGTGCAAGTCTCGGCCTTCGAGGCCCGCAAGATCGGCGGCGCCATGGTCGCGCGCAACATCGCACGGCACCTCGACGAATCGTTTCGCGACCAACCCAAAGACTGGCGCCCGCTCGTCTATTGCTGGCGCGGCGGCATGCGCAGCGGCAGCTTCGTCACCTGGCTGCGCCTGGTCGGCTGGGACGCGCAGCAGTTGAAGGGCGGCTACAAGGCCTACCGCGCCCACGTGATCGAGCGCCTGGCCTCGCTCACCCCCACGCTGAACCTGAGGGTTCTGTGCGGCCCCACCGGCAGCGCCAAGACCCGCGTGTTGCAGGCCTTGGCGGCGCAGGGCGAGCAGGTGCTCGACCTCGAAGCCCTGGCCGCTCACCGGGGCTCGGTGCTGGGCGGCATCCCGGGGCGCGAGCAGCCGTCGCAAAAAGCGTTCGAGACCCAGCTGATGGCCGCCATGGCGGCGCTCGACCCGGCGCGCCGCGTGTGGGTCGAAGCCGAAAGCCGCCGCATCGGCCGCATCAGCCTGCCCGACGACTTGTTGCAGCGCCTGCGCGAAAGCCCGGTGGTCGAGATCGAGGCCAGCCTCGAGGCGCGGCTCGCCTACCTGCTGCGCGACTACGCCTGGCTGGGCGACGACCCGCAAGGTTTTGCCGACAAGCTCGGCACGCTCAAAGGCCTGCTGCCCAACGAGACGCTGGCCCAGTGGCAAGCCTGGGCGCTGGCACGCGAGCTCCCGCCGCTGTTTGCCGCCCTGATGGCCGAACACTACGATCCGCTCTACAAACGCTCGCAAGGGCGCCACCTCGAACGCCTGGGCCAGGCGCAGCGGGTGGGCGCCGACGATCTTTCCCCCCTAGGCATCACCGCGCTCGCGCGGCAGGTGGCCGCACTTTCTGACACCCGACCCACGGAGACTCCATGACCTTTTTCAAACGCTCTTTCAAACGATGGCTCGGCCTCACCGCGCTGACCGTTTTCACCAGCGTCGCGGCTCAGGCGCAGACCGTCAGCCCGGGTGTGCTGCGCGTGACCGCCATCCCCGACGAGTCGCCCACCGAGCTGGCGCGCAAGTTCGCGCCGCTCGGGGCTTACCTCGAGAGCAAGCTCGGCATGAAGGTTGAGTGGACACCCGTCACCGACTACGCTGCCGCGGTCGAGACGCTCGTCAACCGCAAGGTCGACCTGGCCTGGTTTGGGGGCTTCACCTTCGTGCAGGCGAATGTGCGCGCCAACGGGAAAGTGATCCCGCTGGTGCAGCGTGAAGAAGACGAGCGCTTTCGCTCCGTCTTCATCACCGACGCCAAAAGCGGCATCACCCAACTCGCCGACCTCAAGGGCAAGACGGTGAGCTTCGGCTCGGCCTCCAGCACCTCGGGCCATTTGATGCCGCGCAGCTTTTTGCTCGCCGCCAAGATCAACCCCGATGTGGACTTGAAGCGCGTGAGCTTCTCGGGCGCGCATGACGCCACCATCGCGGCGGTGGCCAGCGGCAAGGTCGATGCGGGTGCGCTCAACATTTCGGTGTGGGAAAAGTTTGTCGCCGAGAAAAAAGTCGACACCACGCAGGTGAAGGTGTTCTTTACGACCCCACCGTATTACGACTACAACTGGACGGTGCACGCCGACATGCCCGCCGACCTGCGCAACAAGATCGCGCAAGCCTTTTTAGCCCTGGATCCCAACACACCGCTGGGCAAAGAGATCCTCGGCCTGCAACGTGCCACGCGCTTCGTGCCGACCCAGGCTGAAAACTACAGCGGCATCCGCGCCGCGGCTGAGAACGCTGGCCTGCTGAAGTGACGCTGGCCCCGAGGGCGGGGTACGCGGCGCGCCGCGTTCTCGCGCGCTGAGTGTTCAGGCGGGTTGTGTGGCCACCAGCTCGATCGCACGGGTCGCCACGTAACGCTTGAAATCGGTGAGCGGGATCGCCGCGGCACCGTGGGTGTCGCCGTCGACCCAGCTGATCGTCGCGTCTTGCGCCGTCTCTTCGATCTCGCAAGGGCCCTGCGGAATGGTGATGTTGGGACCATCGCCTTCGCGGTAAACCACCGCGCCGCGAATGTGTGCGTTCTTGCCCAAGGCCGCTCCTGAAGTTATCGGCTGTTTGATTCTCAGCAGCCCGGCGCATTCGGGGCAGCGGGCAATGGCCCCTGCGGGGGTAGTCAATCGCCTACGCGGGGCAGATCTTGACTGGGCTACCGAGGCTCGGGCTCTCACTGGGTGCAAGTTCCGGCTCGTGGCGAACGGCCCGGTTGCGCCCCCCTTGCTTGGCAGCGTACATGGACAGGTCGGCCTCGGCGTGCAGGCGCTCCACACTCGTGGGGTGGTCGCCGGTGGCTGTCGACACACCCATCGAGACGGTGATGCGCAGCGTGTCGCCGGCGGGCGTGGTGATCACAAGCGCCTCGGCCGTGGCACGGAGCATCTCGGCCACGTTCAGGGCGCCCGGCATGTCGGTGTCCACCAGCAGCACCGCAAACTCGTCGCCACCGAGCCGGCCGAATGCATCGGCTGAACGCAGGCGGGCGCGCAGCGCCTGGGCCAGGGCAGTGAGCACCGCGTCTCCGGACGCGTGGCCTCGTGTGTCGTTGACTTGTTTGAAGTTGTCGAGATCGATCACGATCAGCGAGGCTGAGGTGGTGTCGCGCTGAGCGCGTTCGAGGGCATGGGTCAGCAGGGTGTTGAAGGCGCTTCGATTCAGGCACCCGGTCATGCTGTCGTGAGCGGCCAGCGCGTCGAGCCGGTGCGCCGTTCGTTCCAGGTTGGCCAGCACGAAGCCGTAACCGGCACCCAGCGGGAACAGGAACGATGCAAGGTAGGTGAGGCCATTGCCCAGGCTGGCCTGGAAGTAGCCGCTGAAGTCTTCCGGGTGCAGCACGGCGTTGCCCACACGAACGAGTAGCGCGGCACAGGTGAGGCCCAGCGTCACCGCCACCGTGCGCAGGGACGCTTCGGCGTGCCAGCCCCGCCTGACCAAGAGCCACACCATGAGCGCCAGTTGGGCCGCAAGCAGCAGCGAGATGACGATCGTGCGAAGCGCCAGCGGCGAGCTCATCACCATTGCGGTACACAACCACCCCACCCACATCAGGCCGGTGTGCCAGCGAGGCCATTCTTGCCCCAGCAAGAAGCGGTGCAGGGCGCGGCTCATCAGGTGCAAGGCGAAGAAGACCAGCCCGTTGCCGAACAAAATGGCGATCCATTCAGGCAGGAAGACGCGGGAGGACAAGGCCACGAAGGAGGCCAGCAGCATCCAGACGCTGCACACCCACAGCCGGAGCTCGATACCGGCACCCCGCAGGGGGCGAGAGAATGTCAGTGCGGAAACAAACAGAGCGCAGGAGAGAAACAGCGCGACGAAGATCGTCGGCACGTGAAGCAACATGGTTTCGCTCTCCGGGTGAGCCCTCCTCGTCAGGGTGATGCTCAGTCTATGTGACAAGGTGTACGGCAGGCGGGCCAGCGCCCCGTCAAAACCCTCAGGCACATGCGATTTCGCACCCGTTGTGCCAGCGTGTACCCAGGCCTGGGTTCGGTGCGAGCAGCACCGGGACGGTTGACCGCTCAGGGCCGCACGGCCGGCGCCTCGGCCTGCATGCCTCGGTCACGCCAGGCGAGGTACAGCTCCAGCTCCACCAAGGCTTGCGAGCCATATGGAAAGGCTTCGGCACGCACCCCGGTCATGCAGTTGCGTAAGCGCCGCTGCAAGGAGCCGAGGTTTTGCCATTCCAGCCGGTACAGCGGGTAGCCGTTCGCATGGCCTTGCGGGATCACGCTGCCGCCGAGCCTGAGCCCCGCGCGCTCGTCGTGGCACTGAGCGCACGACAAGTCGAGCTGGCCGATGCGCTGGCGGTACTGCGCGGCACCGCGTTCGCGAAACGGCAGCAGCTTGGGGTCGTTAGACGGTGCGATGGGCAGGCTGCGTGATTGAAGTGCGACAAAACTTTCCAATGCCAGCAGCTCCTGGCTTTCGAGGGCCAGCGGTGCGGCCGCCTGGTGGCGTTCGCGGCACAGGTTGATGCGCTGGGCCAGGTTCACCGGGCGTTTCAGCGGCGCATCAAAGGCCGGGTAGTGCGCCGCCACACCACGCATCGACGTGCGGGCCGCGCCGTGGCAGCCGGCGCAGCTTTTGGCCGAGTGTGTCGGCGCACGCTCCCACAGCGCGGCACCGTCTTGCACCCACAGCATGCCGGGGTTCTGCATGTCGTCGCGCTGCATGGCCTGGGTTTGCGGGCTCATGTCGTCGAAGCCCGAACGGCGGGTGTCGGGCTGGGCCGATGCTGTCGAGCACAGAGTCAGCGCCATCAGCACCAGCCAGCGAGGCGCGTTGGGTCGTTCACTCCGCTCCGTTCGGGCTGAGCCTGTCGAAGCCAGCGCCGTGCTCTGCAATCCCTTCGACAGGCTCAGGGCGAACGGAGGTGTCACGATGCTGATGTCACGGTGATCGGCACGGTTTCCGTTTGCGCAAAACCGTTGTCGCCTTCCCAGGTGAAGCTCAGCGTGCCGCTCTCGGTGGCCACGGTGGTGAAGGTGAGGTAGGGGTTGGCGGCCACGGCCGGGTAGAGCTCGGCGCTGAAGACGAGCTCGTTGTTGTAGCGGCAGCTGAAGCGGTTGATCAGGTTGCGCGGCTTGGTCTGGCCGTTGGCGTCGGGGCGAAAGCCGGTCTCCATCACGTGCGCGATCAGTGTGCGCAGCTCGATGATGTCGCCTCGCCTGGCGCTGGTCGGTGCGGTGATCAGGGTGCGGGCCATGTGCGTTACTCCAGGCAGGCGGCCAGCGTGACCAGCACATCGACCGCATGCGACCAGTAGGTGCCATCGTTCAGGCGCGCCACCGCCACCAGTTGTTGCGACGTGGCCAGCCGGATGCGCGTCGACACCTGCGCCCGCCCGGCGCGCGGCCCCAGCGTGAAGCGCACCACGTCGCGCTGCGGGTTGCGGTCGTTGAAGACGGCGATGCCGGTCACGTGCTCGGCCGCCGTCATCGCACTCTGCACGCTCACGGTGATGGGCACGGCGTTGCCGTTTTCCACCAGGGGCGACACGTCGAGCAGCACCTTGCCCACGTTCACCGGCGCGCCGTTGGCGTAGCTGCGAATGGCAGCCTGCATCTCCGACGAGGTGGCGTAGGCCGGCCGCACGATGACGCCGGTGCCGAGTGCGAGGGTCAACTGAAGAATGTCGCGGCGTTGCATGGGATTTATTTCAGCGTGAGCAGGTAGGCGACCACGTCTTCCACCTGCTGTTCGTTCAGCAGCGTCTTGCCTTGCCATGCGGGCGCCACACGTTGGAGGCCAGCGCTTCGGTGGTAGGCCGGCATGATGGTCTGCGGGTTCAGGCGCTGTGCGTCGGCAATGCGCAGTCGCAACTGGCCGGCCGACCAGCGGCTGCCGGCGCCGGCGAGATCGGGCGCCAAGCTGCCTTGGAAACGGTCTTCGGGAAACGGCCCGGTGTGGCACAAGAGGCACAAGCCGGTCTGCCGGCTGGCGACGATCTCGCGGCCACGTGTGGCGTCACCGGGCACGGTGGTGAGCGCCTGCGGAATCGCATCACCCACCACCTTCAACTCGGCCGCCGGCGCCGTGGCCGCGCACGCCACGGCGAACGCGGCCGTGGCGATGCGCGCAGGAAGCCGCATCAGGCTTTCTTCAGGCTGTGGTTCTTCAGCGGCAGGTCGCGGATGCGCTTTCCGGTGGCCGCAAAGATGGCGTTGAGCACCGCCGGCGCGGCCACCGCGATGGTGGGCTCGCCCACACCGCCCCAGAAGCCTCCCGAGGGCATCACGATGGTTTCGACCTTGGGCATCTCGTCCATGCGCAGCACCGGGTAGGTGTGGAAGTTGGTTTGCTCGATGCGGCCGTCTTTCACCGTGCACTCGCCATACAGCGCCGCCGACAGGCCGTAGGCGAAGGAGCCTTCGACCTGCGCCTCGATCTGCTGCGGGTTGACGGCGTGGCCGCAGTCGGTGGCCGCCACGATGCGGTGGATCTTGAGTTTGCCTTCGTCGCTCACCGACACCTCGGCACACGCCGCCACGTAGCTGCCGAAGCCCATGGTCTGCGCCAGGCCACGGTACACGCCTGCGGGTGCTGGCGTGCCCCAGCCCGCGCGCTCGGCGGCGGCGTTCAGCACCGCCAGGTGCTTGGGCGACTTGGCCATCAGCTTGCGCCGCAGCGCCAGCGGGTCTTGCTTGGTGGCGTGGGCCACCTCGTCGAGAAAACACTCGAGGTAGATGGCGTTCTGGTTCAGGTTCACACCGCGCCAGAAGCCGGGCGGCACATGCGGGTTGCGCATGGCGTGGTCGACCAGCAGGTGGGGGAAGGTGTAGCCGATCGACGCTTCGGGCCCCGGCGGGTTGAGGCCCTGGAAGACCACCGGGTCCTTGCCTTCGCGGATCATTTGCGGGAACACGCCCGCCAGGATCGACTGCCCCGAAATGCGCATGTGCAGCGCCGTCAGTTCGCCTTGTGCGTCGAGCCCCGCGCTCAGCTTGCACTGCGTGACGGGGTGATAGCGCCCATGCGTCATGTCTTCTTCGCGCGACCAGATCAGCTTGACGGGGGTGCCCGGCATTTCCTTGGCGATCTGCACCGCCTGCGTCACCCAGTCGTGCGTGGCACCGCGCCGGCCGAAGCCACCGCCGAGCAGCAGCTTGTAGACCTCGCACTGCGCGGGCGGCAGGCCGGCGGCCTCGGCGGCGGCGGCCAGCGCGGCCTCACCGTTTTGCGTGGGTGTCCAGACTTCGCAGCGCTCAGGTGTGTACTTCACCGTTGCGTTCATGGTTTCCATGGTCGCGTGGTTCTGGTGTGGGTACGAATAGACCGCTTCAATCTTGCGGGCTGCGCTGGCCAGTGCCGCGCGGGCGTCGCCGTTGCTGTTGCCCACCACGGCCTGCGGTGCGTCGAGCCCGGCCTTCAGCGTCTCGGCGGTCTGCGCGCTGTTCACCTTGGCATTCGGGCCTTCGTCCCACTCGATGGGCAGGGCGTCGAGGGCGGTCTTGGCGTGCCACCAGGTGTCGGCGATCACCGCCACGGCGCTCTCACCCACGCGCACCACCTTCTTCACGCCCGGGCGCTTGGCGATGGCCGCGGCATCGAGGCTTTTCACCTTGCCGCCGAACACCGGGCAGTCCTTGATGGCGGCGTTGAGCATGCCGGGCAGCTTGAGGTCGGAGCCATAGACCTGCGCGCCGGTGAGCTTGTCTTGCGTATCGAGCCGAGCGAGCGGCTTGCCGACGAGCTTCCAGTCTTTCGGGTCTTTCAGCGCCACCTCGGTGGGCGGCGTGAGCTTGGCGGCGGCGAGCGCCACCTTGCCGTAGCTCGTCTTGCGGCCGGTGGGTGTGTGCGTGATCACGCTGGCGGCGGCGCTGCATTCGGCCGCCGGCACCTTCCATTCATCGGCCGCCGCTTGCACGAGCATCGTGCGGGCGATCGCGCCGCCCTTGCGCACGTACTCGTGCGATTCGCGGATGCCGCGGCTGCCGCCGGTCGAGAAGTTGCCCCACACCCGCTTGCGCGCCAGGCTCTGACCGGGTGTGGGGTATTCGGTTTTCACCTTGGCCCAGTTGCAGTCGAGCTCTTCGGCGACCAGTTGCGCGAGACCCGTGAGCGAGCCCTGGCCCATCTCGGAGCGGGCGATGCGGATGACCACCGTGTCGTCGGGTTGCACCACCACCCAGGCGTTGATCTCGGGTGAGCCGGCAGTGGTGGCCGCGCCGGCAAGCGGGATGTGAAAGGCGACAACAAGGCCGCCGGTGGCGCCGATGAACTCGCGCCGAGAGAGTGTGATGGCGCTCATGCCTTGTCTCCCTCGAGGTGCTGGATGTTGATCGCGGCGCGCTTCATGTCACCGCCCTGGGCCGCGACCTTGATGGCCGCACGCACGCGGTTGTAGGTGCCGCAGCGGCAGATGTTGGTCATGGCCTCGTCGATGTCGGCGTCGCTCGGGTTGGGCTTGGCCTTGAGCAGCGCGCTGGCCGCCATGATCATGCCGGCCTGGCAGTAGCCGCACTGCGGCACGTCGAGTGCGGCCCATGCCTTTTGTACCGGGTGGTCGCCCTTGGCCGACAGGCCTTCGATGGTGACGATCTTTGCCTTGGCCTCGACGCTGGACACCGGCCTCACGCAGCTGCGGGTGGGCACGCCGTCGATGTGCACGGTGCAGGCGCCACATTGCGCGATGCCGCAGCCGTATTTGGTGCCGGTCAGCCCCAGCTGCTCGCGCAGCACCCACAACAGCGGCGTGTCGGGTTCGGCGTCGAAGCTGAGGCGTTTGCCGTTGACGTTGAGCGTGGGCATGGGACGTGTCTCCGGTCGACGGCGAAATGGCCGAAGCGGCGAGCATGCGACAAGGCTAAAACCCTCACAAGCATGGGGAATGGGTGAACTGGGCGCAAGATGCCGCCGTCGCCCGTTGGAGAGCCGTGCCCGATGAACCCGCTGCAACCGTGTGTGCGTTTCTCGTGGGCCCTGGCCCTGATCGGCACGATGGCGGGCGCCCAAGCCCAGCCCACCAGCGCCACCTTGCAGCTGCGCACGCTCGCCGCCACCTGCGCGGCTTGCCATGGCACCGATGGGCGCGCCGTGCCCGACGCGGGCATCGTGGGCCTGCGCGGGCGCGACCGCAACGAACTCGCCCTGCAGCTGCTTGCCTTTCGTGACGGCACCCGGCCCGCCACCGTGATGCACCAGATCGCCAAGGGCTACACGCCCGAGCAGATCGACCAGCTGGCTGCCTACTTCGCGGGCCTGCCACGATGATGAAGCGGCGTTCGCTGGTGCTCGGTGGCAGCCTGGTCGGCCTGGGTGCGTGTGCGTTGCCGCAGGCCGTGCCCGCCAGCGCCAAGGTGGTGGTGATCGGTGGCGGTTTTGGTGGCGCCACGGCGGCGCGTTATGTGCGGCTGCTGTCGGGCCAGCAGATCGACGTGGTGCTGGTCGAGCCGAATTCGAGTTTCGTTTCGTGCCCGATCTCCAACCTGGTGTTGGGCGGCACACACACGCTGTCCGACATCACCACCCGCTACGACGCGCTCGCGTCGCGCCACGGTGTGCAGTGGGTGCGCGACAGCGCGGCCGGCATCGACGCGGCCAAAAAAACCGTCACGCTCGCCTCGGGTGCGAGCCTGCGCTACGACAAGCTGGTGCTCTCACCCGGTGTGGAATTGATGTTCGACGAGGTGCGCGGCCTGCGCGCCGCGCAGGCGTCGGGCCAGGTGCTGCAGGCCTGGAAAGCCGGCGCCGAAACACTCGCACTGCGCCGCCAGCTCGAGGCCATGCCCGATGGCGGTGTGTATGCCATCAGCATCCCCGAAGCACCCTACCGCTGCCCGCCCGGGCCGTATGAACGGGCGAGCGTGATCGCGGCGTATTTCAAACGTGCCAAGCCGCGCGCCAAGGTGTTGATCCTCGATGCCAACAACGATGTCACATCCAAACCGGCCTTGTTCAAGAAGGCCTGGAGCGAGCTCTACCCCGGCATGCTGGAGTACCGGCCCTTGCACAAGGTGATCGAGGTCGATGCTGCGGCGAGCCGCGTGCGCATCGAGCTGCAAGACGATGTGCAGGCCGACGTGCTCAACGTGCTGCCGCCGATGCGCGCCGGCACGCTGGCCGTGCAGGCTGGCCTGGCCAATTCGGCGCGGCGCTGGTGTGGGGTGAACTACCTCGACTTCGAATCGACCGTGGCCAAAGACATCCACGTGCTGGGCGACTGCATTCAAGCCGCGCCTGGCATGCCCAAGAGCGCCCACATGGCCAACGCCCACGCCAAGGTCGCGGCCTCGGCCATCGTCGCCCAGTTGCTTGGCCTGGAGGTCAACACGAGCCCGATGTTGACCAACACCTGCTACAGCTTCGTCGACGACACACATGCCATCCACGTGGCCAGCGTGCATGAGTACGTGGCCGCTGAAAAAACCTTCAAGCCGGTGGCGGGTGCGGGCGGTGTGTCGGCGCTGCGCAACGAGGCCGAAGGCGCTTATGCAATGGCCTGGGCGCGCAACATCTGGGCCGACACGCTGGGTTAGCCTCTCGCTCAGCTCCCTTCGACAGGCTCAGGGCGATCGGGAATACAAGCTCAGCCAGAACGGAGGTTCGGCGTCATGGCCTGCCCGTCAGCAACGGCCAATACAAGGGGTGCCCCGAGATCGTGTTGTGCGAGGTACGCGGCAGCACGTGCAGCACGGCTTGGCCCTTGGCGAAACGCGCAAACAGCTGTTTGGTGCTGGCGAGTGGAATCACCTCGTCTTGGTCGGCCGCGATCAGCAGCGCCGGCGCGCGCACCTGCGCCGCATGGTGACCCGAATCGAAGCGGTCTTTCAACATCCAGCGCACCGGAAAGGCCGGGAACTGCGCCGCCGCCAGCGCCTGCAGGCTGTCGTAAGGCGTCACCAGCACCAGCTGTGCCACCGGCCGCTGGCCGGCCAGTTGCACGGCCACACCCGAGCCCAGGCTGCGGCCGATCACGGTTACCCGAGGGTGGGTCTGGTGCACCTGGTCAAACAGAGCCAGCGCGTCTTGGGTCAACGCCGCTTCGCTCGGCGAGCCGCCGCTGCCGCCATAACCCCGGTAGTGCAACAGGTAGACGGCATGCTGCGGGTAAGCCTCGGCCAGCGGCGCGAGGCTCTGGCTCACGTCCTCCGCATTGCCACCGAAGTAGATGACGGCGTCAGGCCCGGCGTGCTCGCGCACCGAGGCCAGCACCGGGACCTCGCCCCGGCTCAACTGCATCACCGGCGTGCGCGCCGCTGCCGGCTGCGGGAAATAGATCAACGACCGCTGAAAGACATACAGCGCGACGCACAGGCCGGCGTAGCCGATGGCGGCGATGAGCAGCAGCGTGGCGGTCAGTCGCATCATCGCGGTGCTTTGATGAGCCCGCCCGCGCGGTGGTGAGTGAGCGACGCGGCGATGCTTTGGAATGGCGTCACGGGCGGTCTTTGAGGGCGTCGTCAATGAAGGCCGACCACACCGGGTTGGGCTCCCACAGGTCGTGCATCAGGTCGAACGCAGCCTCGGGCGCTGCACCCCCGCGCAGCACACGGTAGAGGCCCAGAAAGGCCGACACCCGCATGTTGGCCGCGCAATGCACCCACACCCGTTGGCCGGCGTGTGCCTGCATCGCGGCAAAGAAGGCCAGCAGGTCCGCCCGCATGGGCGTGGCGAACTGCACCGGGATGTGCACGTAGCTCATGCCCAGCGAGGCCACCGTGCCGGGTTCGTCGGGCAGCGAGTAGCGCGGGTCGTCGTGCAGCGCGAGGTTGATGACGGTGTCGAAGCCGGCCTCGGCAATGGCACCCAGCTGCGCCACGGTGGGCTGGCCCGAGGTGGCGAGTTGGTCGTTGACGGCGCGGTGGTTGTAGATCGAGCTGAGGGTCATCGCTTGCTTATGACTTGCCATACAACACCATCTGCGTGCAGCGAAACAGCGCCAGCGTCTTGCCGGTGTCGCGATGGGTGACGACCGAGTCCCAGACCTGCGTGGTTTTACCCAGGTGCACGGGTTTGGCCACGCAGGTGATGGTGCCGTCGCGTGCGGTACCGAGGTGGTTGGACTTGAGCTCGATGGTGGTGAAACCGACCGCACCTTCGGGCAGGGTGGCCAGGCAACCGCAGCCCGCGCAGGTGTCGGCCAACGTGACCACGCTGCCGGCGTGCAAGAAGCCGTTGGGCGCCATCAGCGCGGGTGTCACCACCATCTCGGCGTGCACTTCCTGGGCTGTGATCTGGGTGATGACGATGCCCAGGTGGCCCGGCAGGTTGTGGGCGCCACGTTGGTTGAATTGGTCTGCGGTGATCATGGGTGCTCTCGTTGGGGGCCAGAAGAACCGGAGACGAATATAAGAGACAGCACCCACCGCTGATGCCCATTTCTGCGCAGCGGGCTTGCCGCTTGTGCCACGCTGCGCCAAAGGCTCGCCCCACGAGGTCAGGCCATGGACGCACGGAGACAAACAAGCGCATTCGCACGGTGGGCCGTTCTGGCCTTGGCCGCAGGCGTGGTGGTGTTGGCGCTGGCCGTGGGCTGGCGTCTGGGTTGGCTGCATGCCGAAGCCTCGCGCCCCTTGCCGGCTGCACCCACCCCGCAGGCCTTGTTGACACCCACACCACAGCCCGTGCGGCCGCTGCCGCCCACAGACACCCGCGTGATGATGACGGCGCCGCGCCGCCCCGCGCCGCGCGCCACGGGGCTGGTGGAGGTGTGCGGTTTTGGTGTGGTGCAGGTGCCACCCGACGACCCCGACCCGGTGCAGCGCATTCCGCGCGCGCTGCGCCAGTCGGCACTCGAAACCATGGACGCGCTGATGCTCGCCAGCGACGACACCCAGGTGCGCGCCGCCGCGCTGTGGATGGGCGCACGCCTGCGGGGCCGCGACGTGCGCGGCCGCATCGAGCAGGTGGCGCGCTTGGCGGCCAGTTCGCAAGACCCGTTTGTCTACGCCATGGCGATGGAGGCCTGCAAGGGCCGCAGTGCGAACGACGGCGGTTCGTGTCGGCTGCTGAGCACCGCCCAGTGGGTGCGCCTCGACCCCGACAACGCCGTGCCCTGGCGCGCGCTCGCCGCCGAGGCGCGTGATCGTGACGAGCCGCTGGCCGAACTCGCGGCGCTGCAGTTTGCCGACCGTGCGGCGCGCAGCGACGTGCATGCCGGCCGGCTGCCGCTGCTGGTCGAGAAAGCGATGGGCCCGCAGGCTGCGTCGCTGCAGCGCACGCTGGCCCTGAGCGCCGGCTGGAGCGCCGAGGCGGTGTGGTCCGCGTCGCACGGCCAGCCGGCCGCCGACATCGTGAGTGGACCCGCGCAACAAGGCGCCGACCTCAGCTGCGACAACGTCGACCGCCTGCAGCGGCGATGGATTCGCGTGTCTCGGCGGTAACAACGGGCGCGCGCGCCGGCCCGATCCGTCCACCGCGAAACCTCGCGTTGCCTCGCGGCGGGCGATCCCGTACGCTACGACCCGTAGCCCCCGCCGTGGCGTGCACGCGCCACGCGAGGACTCGATCCGCAATCCTTCCAGCTGGTCGCGCAGTGCGCACGGGGGTGTCGGCATGTCGAGTTCCAACCATCCGGGCATGGCCCGCATCCGCAGCCTGGCCCTGGTCGGCCAGACCACCGCGGGCAAGACGAGTCTGGCCGAGGCGCTGCTCGCACGCAGCGGCACGATAGGCGCCGCGGGTTCGGTCGAGCGAGGCAGCACCGTCTCCGACCATGACCCGATGGAGCGGCGCCTGCTGCACTCGCTGCAGGCCTCGCTGATGCACTTCAAGCACGGCGACGTGGTCGTGCACCTGATCGACACCCCGGGCTATGCCGACTTCGCCGGCCATGCGCTGTCGGCACTCGAAGCGGTGGACACGGCGGCCATCGTGATCAACGCGCAGGCGGGCATCGAACAGATGTCGCTGCGCATGATGGACTGGGCCGGCCAGCGCGGCTTGTGCCGCCTGATCGTCGTCAACAAGATCGATGCGGCCGAGGTCGATTGCGGCGCGCTGGTCGAGCGTCTGCAAGAGGTGTTTGGCAAGGAGTGCCTGCCGCTGAACCTGCCGCTGGCCCACGGCAGCGCGGTGATCGACTGCTTCTTCAACACCAGCGACCACCCGGCCAAGCCCACGCAGTTTTCATCGGTCGAGCGCGCGCACCGCGCGCTGGTCGAGCAGGTGGTCGAGGTGGATGCGGGTTTTGTCGACCGTTACCTGAATGACGGCGATGTGGACCCGCGCGAGCTGCACGCCCCGCTGGAGCAGGCGCTGCGTGAAGGGCACCTGATTCCGATCTGCTTCGTGTCGACACGCACCGGTGCGGGTGTGGGTGAGCTGCTCGACGTGATCGAGCGTTTGTTGCCCAACCCGAGCGAAGGCAACCCGCCGCAGTTCTACAAAGGTGAGGGCGACGCTGCGAAGCCGGTGCGCGCCGAGCCCGACCCGGCGCAGCACGTGATCGCGCATGTGTTCAAGGTCGCCAACGACCCTTACGTGGGCAAGATGGGTGTGTTTCGCATCCACCAGGGCACGGTCACGCGCGACAGCCAGCTCTACGTGGGCGATGGGCGCAAGCCCTTCAAGGTGGGCCACTTGTTCATGCTGCAAGGCAAGGAACACATCGAGGTGCCGTGTGGCCTGCCCGGTGATCTGTGCGCGGTGGCCAAGGTCGACGAGCTGCACTTTGACGCGGTGCTGCACGACGCCGCTGACGACGACCACTGGCATCTGAAGCCGCTGCCCTTCCCGGTGCCGGTGCATGGCCTCGCGATCGAGCCCAAGCGGCGCGGTGACGAGCAGCGGGTGTGGGAAATCTTGCAAAAGCTCGTCGACGAAGATCCCTGCCTGCGACTGGAGCATGCGGTGGCCACCAACGAGAGCATCGTCTACGGCCTTGGCGAGCTGCACCTGCGCACCCTCGTCGAACGCATGAAAGAAGTGCACCACTGCGACGTGGTCACACGCCCGCCGCGCATTGCCTACCGCGAGACGGTGACCCTGGCGGCCGAAGGCCACCACCGGCACAAGAAGCAGTCGGGCGGAGCCGGCCAGTTCGGCGAGGTCTACCTGCGCGTGGCGCCGCTTCGGCGCGGCGAGGGCTTCCAGTTTGCCGACGAGGTGAAAGGCGGGGCGATTCCTGGCCAGTTCATCCCGGCAGTTGAAAAAGGCGTGCGGCAGGCGCTCGAGAGCGGCGTGCTCGCCGGCTTTCCGGTGCACGACCTGCGCGTGACGGTGGTCGACGGCAAGCACCACAGCGTCGACTCGAAAGAGATCGCGTTCATCGTCGCGGGGCGCAAGGCCTGCATCGACGCGGTGCTCAAAGCGCGCCCCATCGTGCTGGAGCCGATCGTCAAGCTGGAGATCACCGCCAAGGAGCCGAGCCTGGGCGACATCACCGGCGACCTCGCCTCAAGGCGCGGCCAGATCAGCGGCACGAGCACGCTGCTCGACGGCAGCATCGTCGTGCGCGGCGAAGCGCCGCTGGCCGAGCTGTCGGCCTACCAGACGCAGCTCAACGGCCTGACCGGCGGCGAGGGCCGATACACCATCGAGCTCAGCCACTACGACCCGGTGCCGCCGAACCAGCAGGCGGCGCTGGCCAACCTGTTCAAGCCACGCGAAGAGGATTGACGGCGGCCGGTGCGTGCCGCCGCACAATCCTCCGATGGACATCACTCCCCTGTTTGCACTCGGTGCGCGCGTGGGCGACAAGCTCGCCGCGCGCGGCGAAACGATCGCGGTGGCCGAGTCGTCCACCGGCGGGTTGATCTCGGCGGCCTTGCTGTCGCGCGCTGGCGCATCGGTGTACTACCTGGGCGGCGCGGTGGTCTACACACGCCGCGCGTTCAGGCTCCTGACCACGCTCACGGCTGACGACGTTTCCGGTATGCGCTCGTCGAGCGCACCCTACGCGCAGCTCCTGGCGCGGCACCAGCGTGAGCGTTTTCGTACGACCTGGGGCGTGGCCGAAACGGGTGCTGCCGGGCCGAGCGGCAACCCCTACGGCGACCCCGCCGGTCACTCGTGCCTGGCGGTTGATGGGCCGGTGAACCGCGATCGTGTGCTGCGCACCGGCGTGGATGACCGGGCCGACAACATGCTCACGTTTGCGATGGCGGCGCTTGCGTTGCTGGAGCAGGCCATCGATGCCGCGCCGGCAGGCCCAGCGCGCTAGCCAGAGGTCAGGGGACCTCGCGGCCTTCGACGCTGTCGCCCTTCAGGCATTTCTTCAGCATGTCGCGTGCTGCCAGGCCCGAGTGCCAGTCGAGTGAAAAGATCTGCTTGCCCTGGTGGTCGATGGTGAAGGCGAGCTTGTCTTCCATGCCGGCCAGGGCGGCGTCGATCGTCGGCACCGCAAAGGCGATCTCGTCGGACATGCCGCCGATCGTGCGGTTGAAGGCGGTCACGCGGGCCGGTGCATCGGCGCCTTGTTTCAGCGTCACCTGGACTTTCTGGATGGCCTTGGCATCGTCGGGCCGAGGGAAGCCCTCTCCAGGCTCGATCGCGACGAAGCCGAGCATGGCACCCTTGTAGGCACCCCCCGGGCCGGTGACGGTGATCATCCTGTCGGCCTTCCAGAACACCGCCGTGCAGAACTCGCCCGGCCGCGCATCGCGCTTGCCCTGGAAAAATTGCCAGAAGCCCTTCTCGACCTTCTGGCGTCGAGGGTCGTTGGCCACGCGGCTCTTCGATTGTTCGATCGCCCCCTTGGCGTTGATCTCCTTCTTGGCCGTGGACACCAGGTCGTCCATCGGGTCGTAGCCCTTCGGTTGCGCGCTGGCGCCCGCGCAAGCGATCAGCAGCACAGCCCCGGTCAGCAGTCTTTTCATTTGGGGGCCTCCAACAACCCGCTGCAGGCAAACATGACCTGGCCCAACTGGTTCGAGTTGGTCCAGATGCGCACATCGGCGACACGCGGCGTGTTCTTGTCGTCGGTGTGCATCACGAACTGCACGTTGCAGTTTTCGTACAGGCCTTGCTCCCACACCGCGCCCTGGCGGTTGCCGACGACGACGCGGTTGTCGAACTCCCGGCCGTAGCTGAGGAAGCGCAGCTTGCCCACATCGGAGACGAGCGGTGCGCCCATCGTCGCGGCGACCTCGCTGTCGGTCTTGCCTTCCCACACCGACAGCATCAGCCGCTCGTTGCGCGACATCGCGCGGCCCTTGCGCACCTCGGCCGCGGCGCGCTGTAACTCGAACTTCGCATCCATGCGCTTGATGTTGGCTTCGAGTTGCGGCTTGACCTCGGCAACCAGCGTGTCGTACTGCTTTTGTATTTGCGCCATCTGCGCCTGCGCCACTTCCAGCTCCTTCTTGGTCGGGCGGCTCGACCACTTGCCTGACGGGTCGGGGCGCTTGGCACCCTGCCACAGCACCCACCATGAGAAGTCGAGGTACTCGGGCGCGCTCTGCTGGCCCACGAGCTGCAGATCCTCTGGCAGGCCGATCTTCTTGATCTCGTTGCGGAAGACGGCGGCGTCGTTGTTGGCCTTGGCCGCCTTGATCATGGCGCCGCGCATCACGTCTTCGTGGCAGGCGATCTTGTGCAGCTTGAGCAGCACGACAGACGCCGACGTGCGCCATTCGCCCGCCGGCAGTGGCTCGCTCTTCAGGTCCTCGCGGCGCAGTTTCCAGCTGCCTTCGCCGACACGCACCTTCACCGGCGCGTCGAAGGCCGGCTGCGGCGGGATCTTCTTGCCGTCGTACGCATACTTGACGACGCACTCGAACTGCAGCCGAAGCGAGCTGAACTCGGGCTTGTCGGCGCTTTCGTAGACGATCACGGTGTCGAGCTGGCGCACGCTGGTGGGGCCGAGCACTTGTCGAGCGGCGTGCGGGTCAGCACCACCGCGAAGTCGGCGTAATAGGCCTCGCGCTGGCCCTCATCACCCTGCACATGAACCAGTGCCGACTGGGCGAAGCCCGTGGTGCTGAGGCAGCAGGCCGCGCACGCCAGCGCAGCACGCAAAAGCCGTGTTGTCATGGTGAGTATTGCCTCCACTGCGGTTTGCGAGCCACGATGAAGACGCGCATGTCCTTGCGCTTCGTTCCGTGCCGCTCGACGGCCTCGATCTTGAGCCCGTTGCGCTCCATCGCCGCCTGCAGTTTCGCCGAATCGAAGACCAGCACCTCAGGCGCCTTGCCCAAAGCGCGCATCAGCGGCACCAGCACACGCGGCACGATCGGGTTCATCTCGGCAAGACAGGGTGTCTTCGAGATGAAGAGCCCGTCGGGCTTCAGCGAGGCAAGCGCGGCCTGAAGCGCGCCGTCGAGATCCGACACGAGGTGCAACACGTTGAATGCCAACACCGCATCGTGACGCGATGCGCCGGCCACCGGCGCATCGGCATCGGCCACTTCGAAGCGCAGCTGCGGCAGCGGTTGCGCTGCCAGCTTTTCGCGGGCGATCGCGATCATTTCGCGGGACACGTCGGTGGCCAGCATCTCGCGCGTGCCTGCCGCCAGGCGCAGTGCGGTGGTGCCCGTGCCGCAGCCGATCTCCAGCACGGCGTGTTCGGGCGACAACAGCGACTTCACGCGCTGCAGCGTGGCTTCGTAGCCGGCGATGTCGGCGATGGGGTCGGCCGCGTACTTGCGCGCAATCCGGTCCCAGAAGCGGGCTTTCGCCAGCGCCCGCGCTTCGCCGGCCGGCAGTGAGGGAGGGGGTGACATGGGGCGTGAGTTCATCGGCGGCGAAGTGAGTGAGGGTGCGTGGCCCGGGGGCGCTCGCCATGCTATCCATGCATGCAGGGCGCTGCATCATCGAGAATTGCAGACAACTCATGCATCGGCGTATGGATCAACCCGATTGGAACCAGCTGAAGGCCTTTCTGGAGGCCGCCGAGACGGGTTGCCAGACTTGATCGCACGCCGGATCCGGCTGGTGTTCGACATGCTCGCCGTGGCGCTGGGTGCGGAGCCGGAGCCCGCCGCTTCAGCCGATCTGCGGTCGCCGGGGAGTGATCCTCGTGCCAGAACCCTGATCCTGGGCAAGGTTTGGGCAAAGGCTGCTTGCCACAATCGACGCCAACACATGCAACGAGGTGGCCACCATGACGAAGTTGTCGATGCTTGCCATTCAGCGGCGCGCCCGGCGGATGGGGGCCAAACGCCGTGGCCTGTTGTATGGCACTGCGTTCGTTTCGACCCTGTGGCTGGCCGGCTGCAGCGGCGTGGAGCTGCAGAACCGGCAAGCCGCCGACGAGCTGGCACGGATGTCAAAGTCGCCGGGCTCGGTTTACACCGGCTGGCGTGTTTTCCAGGACCGGTGCGCGGGTTGTCATGGCGCCGCTGCCACGGGCGTGGCGGGGGCCGGGTCCGATCTGTTGCCACGGGTTCGCGAGATGAGTTCGCGCCGTTTCGTGAGCCTTGTGCTCACGCGCTACGACTGGGGCCTTCCTGCAGCGCGACCCGGCAGCGACAAGGCGGCGCAAGAGATCTTGATCGAAGAGGTGGTGCAGGGCAAACAAGGCGCCATCACGATGCCCGCATGGCAAGGCGAACCGCGCGTCAACGCCCACATCACGGACCTGTATGCCTACCTCTCGGCGCGCAGCGAAGGGCGGCTCGGCACGGGCCGGCCAGTCCCTTGAGGCAAGCTGGTGCTCGCGGTGCTGATGCACGCCAGCATCTCGTCGCGCGCGCTGGACTTGAGCCCGCCTCTCCCGCCACGGCCCAACAGAGGTGCAGAGCGCTTATTCCAGCGGAACCGCTTCGAAAGCCCCGCTCGCACCGGCGCGCTCGAAAGCCGAGCCGGTCGGGTGATTCAGAAGTGGTGCGACCTCGGGATGCTCGAGGGCGAAATCCGCCAACACGCAGGTGATGTAGTGCGTGGGTTGGTTCATGTACTTCTCGCTTTCGCTGCCGCTGAGGAAACGCCAGCCGCTGTCGTTGGGCGTCGCCGGTGCGGCGCGATAGGCGTAGCCGACAGGCTTCTGGTGGGTGGTCAGTACTTCGGTGGCTACGCAGGTGAGAGAGGTCATGGAGAGGGCGTTGGAAAGGGCGAGTGAGCCGGGAGGGGAGAGCGTGTCCCACGCTTGCTATTCTGAACGGAGACGGCTGAACGGAGACAGCTGAACGGAGACAGGTTTGCAGCGTGAGGAGCCGTTCGGCGCCGGCGGGCGTACTCACGGTATCCGCCATCAAGCCGACGTTCGGCTCGGCCACCTGCGCTGGCCCGAGCGGCAGCTATACGAGGGTCGCTACGCATGGTGGTTGGCAACGGGCGCGGTCCGGTGCGGCCGCAGGCCAGGCGCGCGTACGGTCGACGACAACGAGCGCATCGGAACGGCGCGCATCGGGAAGGTGGGCGTGGAGCCCGTAGGCGCTGACGTAGCCGCAAGCGCGGCAGGCTTGCTCCAGGCGGTCACCATGCGGTGAACCGGGCACGGCCCGCGTGATTCATCGGTCTTCCTGCGCCGCGACGATCGAAAACTGCAAACCCGCCCGCGCCTGCAATCGGCGCACCAAGGTCAGCCCCATCGCCGCACCGGGCGTCCACACGCCGCCTGCGGCCAGGCCCCGGTCGATCTCCTCGACCATGCACAGCGCGGCCTCGGAGATCATCTTCGAGGTTGAACCATAGCCCGGGTCGCGGTCGCCCTTCACCAGGGCCTGCAGCGTTCGGCCGTCGGCCGTCTCGCCGCTGAACTGCAGTTCGTAGCGGCCCGTTTCGCGCTCGTGTGCGCTGGGGCCCTCGCCCGGCTTGGGCAGCACGAATCGGCCCAGCAAGGCACGTGTCGGTGCGAAGCCCAGCAGCGCGTTCTGGATGCGGCCATTGAGCGCCATCGCCCGCGCCCGCCGCTTGCCCGCAGCGCCGTCACCGCAGAGCATGCGTTCGTCGTAAACGAAATCGCTTCCCCAGGGGTGGCCGCGCAAGGCGTTGGTGCGGTGGACGTTCTTGGTGTTGATCGGCGCCATGATGAAGGGGGCCGTCCACGCGCGCGCCATCTCGTCGTAGGCTGCTGCCTCGCTTGCGGGTTGCGCCGGCCCGCGAAAGCCGGGCGTCAGCGCGAACGGGTCGGCCAGTGTGCGCGCCACCGCGGGCTCGCGCCCCGCCTGCTCGATGGTGGCCAGGGCGCTGGCCAGGGTGCCCCCAGAGAAGCCGCCCTTCATGACGCGCACGCGTCCGCGGACCCGGCGCAGCGGTGCGCCGAAACGCCTGAAGGCTTCGTCCTGCAGGAAGACGACGCCCAGGTCGAAAGGAATGGAGTCGAAGCCGCACGAGAAGACGATGCGCGCTCCGCTGGCGTGAGCAGGTGCCTGCAGGCGCGGAATCATCTGTGCCATCCAGGTGGGCTCGCCGCAGAGATCGAAGTAGTCTGTTCCCGCGTTTGCACAGGCTGTCACCAGGGCCTCGCCGTGGCGCTGGTAGGGCCCCACCGTGGTGATGATGGCCCGCGCCTGCGAGACCAGTGCGGCCAGCGATGCGGCGTCTGCCGCGTCGGCCTCGAGCAGCGGCACCCTGTCGCCAGCACCGATGAGCTGACGAACCTCGCGCAGCTTGGCCAGGTTGCGCCCGGCCATGGCCCATGCCACTTCGCCGCCCGCGCCATAGCGCGAATTAAGGTGGTCGGCCACCAGGCGCCCGGTAAAACCGGTGGCGCCGAAGACGATCAGATCGAGAGCTCTTGGCATGGTGTTTCGGGCAGACCCGGTGCACAGAGGATTGCGCCCACAGCCCCAAAGGTCATCGCGCGTTGCTCTGCCTGAACTTCGGTGGCGGCACGAACTGCGAATCGCGCACCGGCTCCACGCGCCAGCTTTTGACTTCCTGGCTGAAGGACAAGAGTGGCCGCTCTGCGCCGCCCGAGGCGCCCCCTCCGCCCCCCAGGAGCCCGGCCAAGCCCCCCGCCACGCCGCCGGCGCCGGAACTTCCGGCGCTGCCTGCATCCTGAGCCGCGCCGCCGCATGCGTTGCCCCGGTAGAAGAGCTTGAACTGGCTCAGGATCGGCTGGCCCTTGATGCGCTCCATCTGTCGCGCCACGTTGAAGAGCGCGGCTCGCTCCGCAGCCGTCATCGACTGCGCGAAGTAGCGATTCATCGTTTCGAG
>NZ_JANOCG010000386.1:0-11056 GCF_031412075.1 Rhizobacter sp. | reverse complement strand
CGTAGACCTTGCAGAAGTGCAGCCGCACGCGGGCGTGTTCGTAGTCGATCAGTTCGACCTTCCAGGGGTGGACGGCGCCGATGGTGATGCCCAACTCCTCGTGCAGCTCGCGCCGCAAGGCCTGTTCGACTGTCTCGCCGGCCTCGAGCTTGCCGCCGGGGTACTCCCAGTAGCCGGCGTAGACCTTGCCCTCGGGGCGCGAGGTCAGCAGAAATCGATCTTGCGAGTCGATCAACACCCCCACCGCAACGTCGACCGGCGTTCTCTCTGCAGCCGCGCTCATGCGGCGTGCCGCCCGGCGTAGTCCTTGGCGAACTGGAAAGCCACCCGCCCCGAGCGCGAGCCGCGTTCCAGCGCCCACACCAGGCTTTCTTGCCGCGCGGCGACGATGGCGTCTTCGCTCACCCCATGGCCTCGCAGCCACTGCGCCACGATGGCGAGGTATTCGTCCTGGGTGAACGGATAAAAGCTCACCCACAGGCCAAAGCGCTCGCTGAGCGAAATCTTCTCTTCGATCACCTCGCCCGGGTGCACCTCACCGTCTTCGGTGTGGGTGTAGCTCAGGTTCTCTTTCATGTACTCGGGCAACAGGTGGCGGCGGTTGCTGGTGGCGTAGATGAGCACGTTGTCGGAGGCCTGCGCCACGGAGCCGTCGAGCGTGGATTTCAGCGCCTTATAGCCGGGCTCGCCTTCGTCAAAGCTGAGGTCGTCGCAAAACACGATGAATTTTTCGGGCCGGGGGGCGACCAGGTCGATGATGTCGGGCAGGTCGACCAGGTCGGCCTTGTCGACCTCGATCAGGCGCAAGCCCTGGGCTGAAAACTCGTTCAGGCACGCCTTGATCAGCGAGCTTTTGCCCGTGCCACGGGCCCCGGTGAGCAACACATTGTTGGCTGCACGGCCGCTCACAAATTGTTCGGTATTGCGCAGGAGGCGCTCTTTCTGCGGCTCCACTTCGACCAGCGAATTCAATCGGATCGAAGCCACATGTTTCACCGGCTCCAATGCACACGAACTGCCGCGTTTGCGGTAGCGGAAGGCTGTCGACGCCGCCCAATCGGGTGCCACCAAACCGTGAGGCAGTGCGGTTTCAAGCCGCGAAATCAGGGCTTCCGCGCGGGATATCAGGTGCAGCAGCGGGTCGGTCAGGTTGGACATGCGTGATGGCTCGGCGCGTCGATGAACAGAAGGGGCGAGGGCAGTGTAACGGGGGCCTTTTCGAGCGCCCCGGGTTAACCAGCACGGGGAAACCGAGGCCACAGAATAGTGCACGACCGTCCACAATCAGCGCGCCTCACGAGGCTCTTCCCATGAAACGCTGCTGTTGCGGGGCCTGCTCGCGTCTCTCGGCCTTTTCCGAAACGATTCTCCGATGTTGATGACCTTTACTCGCCACACCGCCTGGCTGGGCCTGCTCTTGGCAAGCCTGCTGTGCGCCTGCGAACGCAGCCCGCGCCCGGCGCTGCCCTCCACCTTGCCGGCGGTTGCCATGCTCAACGGCGAACCGGTGAGCCGTGCCTTGCTGGACCACCTCACGCGTGCCCACACGGGCGTTGCCAACCCCAACGACGCTCCCGCAAGCGCCGCGGCAGAAGCGTCGGCCGCCGCTGTCGACCGCAAGCAGCTGCTCGACGAGTTGATCGACATCGAGCTGCTGGCGCAGAAGGCGCGCCAGCGCGGGCTGGACAAGTCGCCCGCCGTCGTGACCGAAGTCGAGCTGCAGTCCAAGACACTGCTCGCACAGCGGGTGGTGCGTGAGCTGATGGGCAGCACCCCGATCAGCGACGCCGAGTTGCAAGTGGTTCACGCGAAGGTGCAGGCCCAGCAGCAGCGCTGGCGCGAGCAGGCGCAGATTCAGCTATCGACCGACGCCGCGCTGCCCGCTGGCGTGGTGGCCATCGTCAACGGCCAGCCCGTGCAACGCACCGTGCTGAACCTGCTGGCGCAGACCCGCCGAGGCGACGCGCCGGCGGACGCACCCCAAGACCACGCTCGTTTGCTCGACGACCTGGTGATGACGGAGCTCTTGAGCCAGAGCGCCCACGCCACCGGGCTCGCTGCAGGTGTGGACACCCAGGCCGAGATGGAGCTGGCCCTCAAGAGCCTGCTCGGCCAGCACCTGATGCGGCAGCTGGTGTCTGAGGTCACGGTGAGCGATGAGGCCTTGCACGCGCGATACACGCACACTCAGCCGGAGCTGGAGATCACCGCGAGCCACATCTTGCTGGGCGATGAAACGATGGCGCGCCAAGTCATCACCGAACTCGACGCGGGCGCCTCATTTGCCGCCTTGGCCAAAAAACACACGGCCGACGAATACACACGAGACAAGGGCGGCCGCCTGGGCGCCGTGAAGGGCGCAGACCTCGAGCCGGCCTTCGTGGCCACGGCCCGCAGCTTGAAGCCGGGCGGCATCACCCCCACGCCGGTGCGCACGGTGCATGGTTGGCATGTGATCCAGCTGCACACGATGCGCAGCCTGGACAAGGACCCGTTCGAGGCGATGAAACCGGCGCTGCGCTCACAACTCGTCAACGAGCGGGTGCAGGCTCAGGTGGCGCAATGGCGCAAGGAAGCACGGCTGGAAATTTTGCGGGCGCCTTGAGGCGCCTACCACTCTGCCGGATCAGGCGCCGACGAGCAATTTCAGCGCAGCGTCGAGGTGCTCGGTGGGCACCCGCTTGAAGCCCGAGCGGGCATAACGCTGCAGGCGGCCGACGGCAAAACCCGTCAGCACCGAGGCTTGTGCGTTGGCGTCCACCGTGGGGGTGTTCGAGCCGGCCGACTCGGCAGCCAGGCGCAGGCTTTGACGCAACTGAGATTCGATGCGGTCGAAGAACTGGTTCATGCGCGAGACCAGGCGTTCGTTTTCGAACACCAGGGCGTCGCCGACCATCACGCGTGTCATGCCGGGGTTCTTTTCGCCGAACTGCAGCAGCACGCTGAGAATCTTTTGCGCTTGCACGAGGCCATCGGTCTCGCGCTCGCCAATCTGGTTGACCAGGGTGAAGACACTCTGCTCGACGAACTCGATCAGGCCTTCGAACATTTGGGCCTTGCTCGCGAAGTGGCGGTAGAGCGCCGCTTCAGACACTTCGAGCTTGGCAGCCAGCGCTGCGGTGGTGATGCGGTCAGCCCCGGGCTGCTCCAGCATGCTTGCGAGTGTGTGCAGGATTTGCACACGGCGCTCACCCGGTTTGGGACGCTTGCGGCCCGTCGGTTCTGCCGCGCCGGTGGCTGGCGCAGTGGCTTCGTCGGGAATGTGGGCAGCGTCGGTCATCTCGGCTTGGGGCTTGTATTCACAAGGTTTTCAGGGTCTTGAGCGAACGAATTCTTGCATACACATAGGGTGGCTTTTGACAAGGGTGAACACCAACTTCCATGGCGTTGTTCACACTCTTGCCGACTGTATGCAAGTAGCGCCGCATCCAGACCGTGCGCATGCCGACGCTGTGCGCCGAACGCTGATGTTGCAGCGTGTCTTCGACCAGCACGCAGCGGCTTGGCCTGACCTTCAAGCGTGCTGCAATGCAGCGAAACATGCGCGCATCGGGCTTGGGCCGATGGTGGCCGAACATGCGCATGTCTTCGACACAGATCACACCCTCGAAACAATCGACGAGATTGATCGCGTTGAGCACACGCAGCGCATACGCGCGCGGCGCATTGGTGAGAATGAACTTGCGGCCGGGCAGCCGGCGCAAAGCGGCGCGATCGTGTGCATTGCTGCGCAGCCGGTCTTCCAGACCCGGCAGGCGGTGCGTCTCTTCGAGAAAGTGATGGGCCTTGACGCCATGGTGGCGCACCAAGCCCAGCAGCGTGGCGCCGTAGCGCAGCCAGTAGTGCTGGCGCAAGGCAGAGGCCTCGTCGAGCGGCAGACCGACGTGGCGCACCACGTAGTCGGTCATCGCCACATGCAAAGCCCCGAACGACGCATGCGACGCGTCATGCAGCGTGTCGTCAAGATCAAATAACCAGACTCGGGAGCGTTGCTGCGTCATTCGCGCAGCACAAGCGAAGCGAGGTGCCCATCAAGCAACGCCCGCGGATCCGGCTTTGCCGGTCCGCTGGGTGGCGCCCCTTGGGGGCAGGAGCGCAGCGACTGGGGGGCCATCAATGACTTCGGATCATGGTTCCGTAAGCCTGCTCGGTCAGGATTTCGAGAAGCATCGCGTGCGGCACACGCCCGTCGATGATGTGCACCGTGTTGACACCGTTCTTCGCCGCGTCGAGCGCCGAAGCGATTTTGGGCAACATGCCGCCGCTGATGGTGCCGTCGGCAAACAGCTCGTCGATCTCGCGTGCGGTGAGGTTGGTGAGCAGCTTGCCGCTCTTGTCGAGCACCCCGGGGATGTTGGTCAGCATGATCAGCTTCTCGGCCTTCAGCACCTCGGCCAGCTTGCCGGCGACCACGTCGGCGTTGATGTTGTAGTTCTCGTTCTCCGAGCCAAAACCCAGCGGCGAGATGACCGGAATGAACTGGTCGTCTTGCAGCGCCTTCACCACGCTCGGGTCGATGGATTCGATCTCGCCGACCAGGCCCACGTCGTGCACCTTGTTCGGGTCTTTCTGGTCGATCAGCTTCAACTTGTGCGCGCGGATCAAGCCACCATCACGCCCCGTCAGGCCCACGGCCTTGCCGCCCGCCACATTGATCAGCCCCACGATGTCTTGCTGCACCTGGCCGGCCAGCACCCACTCGACCACTTCCATGGTCTCTTCGTCGGTGACACGCATGCCTTGAATGAAGGTCCCCTTCTTGCCGATCTTGGCCAGCGCGTCTTCGATCTGCGGGCCACCACCGTGCACCACCACCGGGTTCATGCCCACCAGCTTGAGCAGCACCACGTCTTCGGCAAAATCTTGCTGCAAGGCCGGGTCGGTCATCGCGTTGCCGCCGTACTTGATGACGATGGTCTTGCCGTGGAACTTGCGGATGTAGGGCAGCGCCTGCGCCAGGATCTCGGCCTTGTCGCGCGGCGCGATATTGGCGAGCTCGGCGGTATGGGTGGGGGGGCCAGAGGGGGGCTCGGTGGTCATGGTGGCGGCGTCCGACAAAGTTGTATGCGGCAAATTGTAGGGGCCGGTCATCGTGATGCGCCGTCCTCCTACAGATGGTGCGGCCGTGGGCTGCGACACTCGTTGTCCATGTGCACACCTCACCACGCCCGTCTGCTGCTCTGCGGCGCGCTGTGGCTGGCCGCCTGCGCGAGCGTGGTGGCGCAGCCAGCCGCCGACGTGGCACCACCTTCGGAAGCCGCCTCAGCGCCCACGGCGGCGAACGACGAAACCCTGATCGACCCGCCACGACCCGACCTCTCCACCCGCATCGAGACCACGCTCGATTCCTGGCAGGAGTTTCTCGACGAGTTGCTGATCGACGCACTGGGCCCCGACCCCGAGCGCCGCTACCGCGTGTTTGGAAAGCGCAAGACAGTGGACCTGGGCAAACGCTGGACGCTCGCGCTCGACGAACGCCAGACCGGCCGGCTCGACTACGCCGGTGTCGGCATCCCGGCCGCCGGCCAGCCAGCCCGCACCTGGGAGATCTTGCACGACGGCCGCCGCTCGCAATGGCGCTTCTACAACCAGGTCGACGGCAGCGGGCGCGAGAACGGCGGCTCGCTCGTCACCACGCTGGCACCGGGTTGGTCGATCCATACCCAGGGCCGCCGCCTCAACGACGACATCGTCGGCGTGGCCCGCACCGATGCCCAGACCGGCCTGCGCTTCGGCAGCCACGAGCTGTGGGTGGAAGGCTTTGCCCGCCATGCCCGGCTCGAAGACACCGAGCTGCGCGAAGGCTGGATCGACCCGCAGCCCCGCGCCAACTTTGCCGGCGTGCAAACGCAGTGGGAGGCGATGCCCGGCCTCACCTTCGCAGCGCAACACCAGCGCGCCATCAAGCCGGACATGGCCCCCGGTGACGAGCGCCTGGCTGCGGCGCGCACCGAATTTGGTGCCGACTACCGTCCCGGCAGCCAATGGAGCGGCTCACGCGTCTACTGGCGCGAGGCCACCCAGCTCGGCCTGCTGTCATCGGCCGGGGTTGAAGAGCGCACCACCTACAAGCGCGTGATCGGCGCCGAAGTACCCGAGGGCTCGCCCGACGGCCTGGTGTACGCGCAGATTCGCCACCAAAGCCTGGTCGACGACCGCGACGCGCTGCTGGTGCTGGGCTGGCGGCACACCGCCCAGCTGGCGCCGCAGTGGAGTGCACAGACGCTGCTCGAATCAGGCATTCCGATCGGTGGCGAGAACGCCGTCAAGTCCAACACCGTCGACCTGCGGGTGACGCACAACGCATTTCCGCAGCGGGTGCTGTCGACCGAGTTGCAGGCGGTGCGCACGCCCATCCGCAACAGCGCCTTCGCCGCCGTCGACTACACACAGCGCCTGACACAAAACAGCCTCTTGCTCACACGCGTCAGCGCCACCGGCGTGCAGCCCAACGAACAACCCGACGAGGTGTCGGTGAACTCGGGTTCCCTGACGCTCGGCTGGGGTTGGCAAGAGCCCGAAGAGCGGCGATTCAGCACCTTCTGGCGCTACACCGGGCTCGCTCGCAACGCCATCCCTGACGGGATCGTGCAGCCCGGAGTGGCCGACCGCCGCGCCCACATCGGCGCGGGTGAGATCAACTGGCAACTGAACGACGAAAGCGATTGGCTGCTGCGCGCAGCGCGCCGCTACGACCGCGACCTGGCCTTCAATGCCGGTGAGGTGCGCACCACCACACTCGGCCTGGTGCGCCCCATTCACCAGATCGCGCGGCGCTGGCGGCTGAGCGTGCATGCGGCGCGGCTCTCAGACAGCCACCTGCCCGCTCAAACCGGCTTCGGCACCGAGTTGAGCGTGCGCATGAACCGCAGGCTCGTGCTGGCGCTGGGCTACAACCCGCGCGGCATCGACGACGGCGAGCTGGCAGGAGAAGAGCGGCTCAGCAAGGGAGTCAAGCTGCGCCTGTACATCCCTACCGAAGCCGTTCTCAAACATTGGCTCAAGCCGCGCTGATCCGCTCTTTGATCACAAGCCCTTGTGGGGGTTGATCAGGACCTTCTCGCCGGTGGCCTGCTTGGCGTAAACGCCGATGGCCTCGAGCGACAAGGCTTCGGCCAGCGACACCTCTTGGGTGTAGTGGCTGGCGAAGGTGGTCTTGAGTTGCGAGGCCACCCGCTCGCGCAGCTTTTGCGCTTCGGCAAAGCCGATCTTCTGCAGGAAGGGTGTGAGCAGCCAGCCGCCCACACTCCAGGCCATGCCGAAGCTGCGCGCGAGTTCGGTCGGGCCCCGGTCGAGGCCGCCGTAGATGTAGACCTGCTTGTGCACCGTCGAGCCGTATCGGCTGTATTCCTTGGCCGTCTGGTTGGCTGCAGCTTCCATGCAGGTGAGGATCTGGCTCGCCAGCTTGCCGCCGCCGGTGGCGTCGAAGGCCAGCGTGGCGCCGGTTTCCACCAGGGCCTGCGTCAGGTCCTGCATGAAGCTGGGCAGACTGGAGTCGCAGATGTACTTGGCGCCGATCTTGCGCAAGATCTCGGCCTGTTCGGGCTTGCGCACGATGTTGACCAGCGCCACGCCATCTTGAATGCAGATCCTGTTGAGCATCTGCCCCAGGTTGGAGGCGGCGGCCGTGTGCACCAGCGCCTTGTAGCCTTCGCGCTTCATCACCTCGACCATGCTCAGCGAGGTGAGCGGGTTGACAAAACACGAGGCGCCTTCGGCCGGCGTGGTGCCCGCCGGCAACACCAGGCACTGCACGGCCTTGATGGCGCGGTACTGCGCATACATCGCGCCACCGAGAATGGCCACGGTCTTGCCCATCATTGCTTGTGCGGCCTCGGACGAACCGGCCTTGACGACCACGCCCGCACCTTCGTTGCCGACGGGCATGGATTCATCCATGCGCGCGCTCATGGCGCGGATCATGCGCTCGGGAATGGGTGCAGTGATCACCGGGCTGGCCGCGGTGCCCGAGACCTTGGCGGCCGTCATGTCGGCGCCGCCAAACAGCAACGCGAGGTCAGAGGGGTTGAGCGGCGAGGCTTCGATGCGCACCAGCACTTCGTCGGGGCCGGGCTCGGGGATGGGCACGCTGGCGAGCGAGAGTTCGAGTTCGCCGGTCTTCTTGACCAGCGAGCGCAGTTGCAGTGCGGTGGTGTTGCTCATGGTTGTCTCCTCGGTGAAACAACCAGTATAGGAATCGGTTAGACCCGCCGCTGTCACCTAAGTGTTGGGCATGGCGCGAGCGGGGTGACTGGCTTTTCTGACCAGCGTGATGAGCGTGCTTGCAGCAGCGCTTGTGTCGCTTGCGCGCGCACGAAGCTGGCCGCAGCCGCCTTGCACGTCCTGCCCTGCCGAATGGCGCAACTTGGTCAGCACACCACGGCGGTGCAACGAGCGGGCAATCTCGGCAGCGCGCTCCCAGGAAGGGCGCTGGAAGTCCATGCCCTCGTTGCTGTTGTACGGGATCATGTTCATCACCGCGTACTTGCCGCGCAGCAGCTTGACGATGCCATCCAGCTCGTCGTCGTTGTCGTTGATGCCTTCGAGCAGCGTCCACTGGTACTGCACCGGGTAGCCGGTGGCGCGCGCATAACGCTCACCTTCTTCCACCAGCTCGGCCGGTGTGATGCGCGGCGCGCGCGGCAGCAGTTGGGCCCGCAGCTCGGGCTTGGTGGTGTGCAGCGAGAGCGCCAGCGCCGGCTTCACCACCCCTTGCGGCAGGCGCTCGAAAACGCGTGGATCTCCCACCGTGGAGAACACCAGGCTCTTGTGGCCGATGCCACCGGCCGTGCCCAGCAGTTCGATGGCTTCCATCACGTTGTCGAGGTTGTGGGCCGGCTCGCCCATGCCCATGAAGACAACTTTCTTCACCACCCGCCGCGCCCGCGCCAGCACCACCTGGGCCACGATCTCGGCGCTGCCCAGCTGGCGCAAGAGGCCGTCGCGGCCGGTCATGCAGAAGACGCAGCCCACCGCACAACCCACTTGCGACGACACGCACAGACCGTCGCGCGGCAGCAGCACGCTCTCGACCGTTTGCCCATCGGCGAGCCCCACCAGCAGGCGGGCCGAGCCGTCTTCGGCGGGGTGTTCGGAGCGCAGTTGAACCAGGCCTTGCAGATCGTCCATCAAGGCCGGCAAGACCTCGCGCACGCTCAGCGGCAGGAAGTCTTTCGGTTGTCGCCGCCCGCTGTCTTGCGGCAGCGCCTGCGACCACAGGCGCAGCACACGCTGCTCGTGCAGGGGCTTGGCACCAGCGGCACGCAGCCGCTGGCGGATATCTTCAATGCGCATCGTGAGATTTGATGAGTAACTCCGTTCGCACTGAGCCTGTCGACGTGTTTGCTGCGAACGGCGCTGGCTTCGACAGGCTCGGCCCGAACGGAGTGGGAGCTAAAAGTGAATGCCCCGCATCATCTGCTGCAAGGCCATCGCCTCGGGTGACAGTGTCGGCTTGGCCGCCTTGTCGCCCTTGGCGGCCGAGCTGTCGGGGAACATGCGGAAGCTGGTGTTCATCACGATCTGCGCCACGCGCGGCATGAGTGCATGCAGCACCTCACCCGAGATGCCCAGGCGGGTGGCGATGCGCACCGGCTTGTAGACGCAGGCCTCGGAAATCATGTCGGCCGCTTCTTCCGGCGCGAGCGTCGGCACGTTCTTGTAGATCTGCGTCGGCGCGATCATCGGCGTGCGCACCAGCGGCATGTTGATGGTGGTGAAGGTGATGCCGGTGTCGGCGTACTCGCTCGAGGCGCAGCGCGTCCAGGCGTCGAGTGCGGCCTTGCTCGCCACATAGGCCGAGAAGCGCGGCGCGTTGGTCAGCACGCCGATCGAGCTGATGTTGACGACATGGCCCTTGCGCTTGGCCACCATGCCCGGCAGCAAGCCCATGGTCACGCGCAGGCAGCCAAAGTAGTTGAGCTGCATGGTGCGCTCGAAATCGTGGAAGCGGTCGTAGCTGCTTTCGATGGCGCGGCGGATCGAGCGGCCCGCGTTGTTGATGAGGAAGTCGACGCCGCCATAGGTGTCGGTCAGCCAGTCGATCAGCGTCTTGCAGCTGGCTTCGTCGGCGATGTCGGCCGAGAAGGTTTCGACCTTCGCGTCTTTGCCGGCGGCGGCCAGGATCTCTTTCTTCGCTTCAGCCAGCTTGGCTTGGTCACGCGCGCAGATCACGGTGATGGCTCCGGCCTCGGCAAACTTGATCGCTGCGGCCAGGCCGATGCCCGAGGAACCGCCAGTCACCAGCACCACCTTGCCGGCCACCGTGCCACGCAGGCTGCGGTCGATCAGCAGCGCCGGGTCGAGGTGGCGCTCCCAGTAGTCCCACAGGCGCCAGGCGTAGTCAGGAAGCTTCGGGCATGAGATGCCAGCGCCCTTGAGCGCCGCCTGCGTCTCGCGGCAATCGAAGCGTGTGGGGTAGTTGATGAAGGTCAGGATGTCTTCGGGCAAGCCCAGGTCTTTCATCACCGCGGCGCGCACACGCCGCACCGGGGCCAGTGCCATCAGTCCCTTCTTCACGCTCTTGGGAATGAAGCCCAGCAGCGCGGCGTTGATGAAGACATTCATCTTGGGCGCGTGCGCGGCCTTGCTGAAGACGTCGAGCACGTCGCCCACGCGGTAGCCCTCGGGGTCGACGAGGTGGAAGCACTTCTTGTTGAGATCGCCCTTCTGGTGGCTGATGTGGTCGAGCGCGCTCACCACGAAATCGACCGGCACGATGTTGATGCGCCCGCCTTCGAGGCCCACGCTGGGCATCCACGGCGGCAGGATCTCGCGCATGCGCTGGATCAGCTTGAAGAAGTAGTACGGGCCGTCGATCTTGTCCATCTCGCCAGTGACCGAGTCGCCCACCACCAGCGCGGGGCGGTAAACCGTCCAGGGGATCTTGCTTTCCTTGCGCACGATTTTTTCACTCTCGTGCTTGGTCATGAAATACGGGTGGTCCAGGCCCTCGGCCTCGTCGAACATGTCTTCGCGGAACACACCTTCGTACAAGCCCGCTGCAGCAATGCTGCTCACGTGGTGCAGGTGACCGGCGTCGATCGCCTTGGCAAAC
>NZ_JANOCG010000385.1:0-12503 GCF_031412075.1 Rhizobacter sp. | reverse complement strand
CGACTACAGCTTCTTCTTGAGCACAGCACGCAGCCGTAAGCCTGCCACCAGGGCCAGGCTCGCCTCGGCGGCCAACAAGGCCCAGCCATACGACAGCGCGCCGGTGGGCACCAGCAGCAGCATCACGATGAACACGGCTGCGGCCACCACCACCACCATGGCGTAAGACCGCTCCTGGCCAAAGGCGATCAGGCACTGCATGCCAAACAGTTCGGCCGCAGCGTTGAGCGGCACGCTCAGGCCCAGCAGCATGATCAGCCCGACCGCCACCGGGTACTCGCCCAGGAAGACCTGGCGCACGATGAACTCGGCGGCGAACAGGATCGCCACGCCGATCACCGTGCCCACACCCAGCAAGGCCGCCAGGGCCATGCGCCCCACACGCACTGCCTGCGCCGGTGATGTGCGGGCCAATGCAGACAGGCGCACGAACGTGAGTTGCTTGATCGGCAGCAGCACCGCCTGCCCGGCCATGCGCACACGAAGCGCCAGGTTGGCCGCGCCCACCGTGGCGGGGTCGGCGGTGATGCCGAGCAAGGCCACGCCGCCGTTGGTGAGCAGCGCACCACTCAGGTTGCCAAACACGATGGCCGACGCGCGACGCATGAGCCCGGCGATCACCGACCACTGAGGCCGCACGAAGCGCGCGAGCTGCCGGTGGCTCAGCGCCACCCACGCGGTGGCCGAGGTGGCGACCGACACGAAGGCGTAGGTCCAGAGTGCGCCGCTCATGTCGCCGGGGCGCGATACGAGCACCCACAACAAGCCGATGGCCGACAGGCGAATGGCCGTGGTGATGGCCAGCAACACGCGCGTGCGCTCGAGCGCGCGCAGGTACCAGCCCACGTCCATCGCAAAGCCGAGCATGTAGACCACCATCGGCAACGCGAGCACCCATTGGTCAACGCCGCGCAACCACAGCACCGAGGCGGTGGTGACACTGGCGACCAGGCACGCGATCAGCAACTTGGCCGCCGTGACGTTGCACAACAAGCGGTGCTGCCGCACGGGGTCATCGGCCGCCTGCGACACCTCGCGGATGCCCAGCCAGTCGAAGCCGAACTCGATGATCACCCCCAGGAAGGCGGCGAGCGCGGTGTAGAAGGAGACGATGCCGAAGTCGTGCAGGCCCAGAACACGGCCGCAGACGATGGCAAAAACCAGGGGGAATGCAAAGTTGGCCAGGTGGGTCAAGGCCAACTCGGCCAGCTTGCGCAGGGTGTCTTTCACGGGGCCTTGGACGGTGAGCACGGAACTCAGCAAGTTCCGAGCCGTTGAGAGCCGAGGCCACGCCCGGCAGAACTCGCTGTGGGCGGCCATGATAACGACGGCGCCCTCTAAGAGTGCGGCTTGTGATTGATTGAAAGGATCGTTGCAGGCGTGAATTTTGAGCACGCGTCGGCGACGACAGCCACCCACAATCCGCCACCTGCTCACCAAGGGCACCGAGAAGAACCGAGGGAGATCCGATGAACCATTCGCGGACTTTTGCCGCACTGTGCATGGGTGCGTCCATCGCCCTGCAAACTGCATGTGGCGGTGCCGATGTGGAGACCTCGCACGGAGCCACCTCGAACCCACCTGCGGCAACACCTTCCCCAGCGCCAGCACCAGCACCGGCACCCTCCCCGGCCCCCGCCCCGGCACCCCCCGAGACGCCAGCCAGTGTGGCCATCACCGACCACGGTGCGGTGTGCGACGGCAGGTTCGACAACACCAGCGCCATCGCACGCGCCATCGCGGCCGCCAGGCAGCTGGGCCGCACGGTGCTCGTGCCAGCCGGCGTGTGCGCCTATGGCGACGTGATACGCCTTGACGGCGTGAAGCTCACCGGCACCGGCGACAGCTCGGTGCTGCATGCGCTCAACCCGAACCGCGAGGCCATCTTCCTCTCGGGCGACGGCGCGGCCGTGAGCCGGGTCAGGCTCGCGGGGGCGCGCTCCAACGTGCGGCAGGCCGCGTGGGAGGCCACACGCATCACCGCGTTCGGCGCCACCAACTTTTTGATCGACAACGTCACCATCGACGGCTCGGCCGCGGCCGGCATCCAGACCGCCCGCGCGGCCAGCAATGGCCGCATCACCAACAACCGCATCCGCGACACGCTGTCCGACTCGATCCACATCACCGACCGGGCCAGCCACATCACCATCACCAACAACCGGATCGAAAACTCCGGCGATGACGGCATTGCGGTGGTCAGCTACCGCCACGACGGCGGCGTGGTGGCCCACGTCACCGCGCGCGACAACGTCGTTCTCAACAACCGCTGGGGTCGCCAGATGAGCGTCGTCGGTGGCAACCAGGTGCTCTACGAGAACAACCGCCTCGACAACAACCTCGCTGCCGCGGCCTGTCTCTATGTGGCCCAGGAAGCGGGCTATGCCACCTACGGCTCCAGCGAGGTGGTGCTCAGGCGCAACAGCCTCAGCCGCTGTGGCGGCGGCAGCTCCGGGCACGGCGCCGTGATGCTCTACAGCGACGGCCAGGAAGCCAACACCTCGATCACCATCGTGCGCAACGACATCGCGCAAAGCCAGCGCGGCATCCGGATATTCAGCCCGATGAACACCCGCGTCACGGTCGACAGCAACCGCGTGGCCGGGGCCACCACGCCGTTCGACATCGTCACACCCGGCGTGAGCTTCACGCCTTACACCAGCGGGCCGGTCGGCTACGAGGCGCCCTGAGCCAGGCGCGAGCCCGCGCCCACCATCAGCGCCAGCAGGTGGCAGATGCCTTCGATCTCTTGCACGTTGACACCGGTGCCCGTCGGCAGGACGAGCAGCTTCTCGGCCAGCGCCTCGGTGCGCTCCAGCTGCAGCGGGAGGCCCGCGTTGAGCGTGCGGTAAGGCTCCATGCGGTGGCAGCCCGGCCAGAAGTATTTGCGCGCCATCACGTTCTCTGCCTGCAGGGCCCGCAAGATGTCGTCGCGCGACGGGCCGCCGGGCGGCGCGGTGTACTCGAGCACCACGTACTGCAGGTTGTTGCGCTCCTGCGGGGCCCATTCGCGCAGCAGCACGCCGGGCACATGCGCCAGGTGCCGGCGGTAGGTTTCATGGTTCAAGCGGTTGACGGCCAGGAACTCGTCGATGGTGCGCAACGAGGCCAGGCCCATGGCGGCCGAGATCTCGCTCATCTTGCCGTTGGTGCCCACGTACGACACCTCGTCGACACCGGTGATGCCAAAGTTGACCATCGCGCGCAGGCGGCGCGCCAACTCGTCGTCGTTGGTGGTGATCGCGCCACCCTCGAAGGTATTGAAAAATTTGGTGGCGTGAAAGCTGAACACCTCGGCCCGGCCAAAGCCGCCGATCATCTGCCCGCCATGGGTGCAGCCAACGGCGTGGGCCGCGTCGAACAGCAGCTGCAGGCCATGCTCGTCGGCAATCTCTTGCAGTGCCTCGACCGGGCAGGCGCGCCCCCACAGGTGCACACCGATGATGCCGGTGGTGCGCTCGGTGATGAGGCGTCTGACCGCTTGCGGGTCGAGCAGGTGCGACGCTTCGTCCACATCACAGAACACCGGCTTGATCTGCTGCCACTGCAGGGCGTGGGCCGTGGCCACGAAGGTCATCGAGGGCACGATGACTTCGCCTTGCAGCGGCATCGCGCGGATGGCGATCTCCAGGCCCACGGTGGCGCTCGACACAGCGATGCAGTGCTTGACGCCCAGGTACTGGCTCAGCGATGCCTCCAACTCGCGCACGCACTCGCCATGGTTGGTGTACCACTTCGAATCCAGGATGCGCTCGACCCGCTGCATGAAGTAGGCACGGTCACCCGGGTTGGGCTGGCCGACATGCAGCTTGTGGGAGAAGGCCGGCGGCGAGCCCAACACCGCCAGCTCGTCAACGCTGTGCTTCATGGCCTGGGACTGCGTGAACCCAGCCCCGGGCGCACCCACCGCAAGGTCGCGCTTCATGCTGAACTGGGCGCCCCGGTGGCGCTGCGGTGCAACTGCGCCAGCTTCAGCGCCAGCGAACGCGGCAACACCACCACGCCCACCATCCAGATCGACAGGATCAGTTTCATGCCGAACCCGATCATGGGCCAGCGCCAGACCGATTGAAACGCCAGGCGCAGCAGCTTGCCCGAGGGCTGAGGTGAAGCGCTTTCGCCAACGACCTGGTCGCCGCCAAACCGCACACAGATCGCCGCAAGCCGCGCTTCCCAGGGGGCCAGCAACTGCGGCACCCGTGGCCGCTGGTTGATGCGCGCCAGAGACTGCTCGACAAAACGCTTGGTCGAGTCGGCCCGCTCGTACTCCGACCACAGGCCGGTCGGTGCGTTGTTCATCAGCAGCGAGCCGTCGTCAGCCGGGCGATGCAGGCGGTACGCCCCCAGGGGCTCGGGCAGCGTGACCACCTCGCCATACGCGGGTGCGAGAAGAATGGGCACCGAATCCGCCGCCCGCTTCCACTGGGCTTCGTCCATGGGCAACACCTGCCTCAGAAAACCGGCGCCATAGGCGTTGCCCGAGCCGGGTGGCGAACCGTAGGTGCCGAATTCCCGCAGCAGGGCCAGCGCCTGCTGGTCGTGCATGTGGTGCGGCACCTGCCGGCCCAGCGAATGGCCATCGCGGTCGACCATCAAGAGCGGGAACTGCACCTTGCTGACACCTGGGCGCCAGGCCGCCACGATGCGCTCGGCCGCTTCGGGATAGAGCCAGTCATCGGCATCGAGAAAAATCACCACCTCGCCGCTGGATTCGGCAAAACCGGCGTTGTAGGCCGAACCCTGGCCGCCGTTGGGTTTGACGATCAACTTGACGCGCTCGCCAAAAGGTTTGATCGCGTCCACGGAGCCGTCGGTGGAGCCGTCGTCCACCACAATCACCTCGACGTCGGCATGGGTTTGCGCGAGTGACGACTCGATGGCCTTGGCCAGGAAGGCGACGTAGTTGTAGTTGTCGATGACGATGCTGACGCGCATGGTTTGGAGTGAGTCTTTGTATGAGCCAAATGGGCCAGGTTCTTCAAGCAATATCGGTACCACGAGCTTTCCGTCAAAGTCCGTGCGATGACAATCGAGCCCCATGAAAACATCGTCCATCGAACCTTTTTTCGCCACGCTGCGAGCGGCCAACCCGCACCCCGTCACCGAACTCGAATACACCAACGCGTTTGAATTGCTGGCCGCCGTGCTGCTGTCGGCCCAGGCCACCGACGTGGGGGTGAACAAGGCCACGCGAAAGCTGTTTGCCGTGGCCAACACGCCGCAGAAGATGCTGGCGCTGGGTGTTGAAAGGGTCAGCGACTTTATCAAGACCATTGGCTTGTTTCGCAACAAGGCCAGGAACCTGGTCGAAACAAGCCGTATCCTGATCGACCAGCACGGCGGCCAAGTACCACGCAGCCGCGAGGCGCTCGAAGCCCTGCCCGGTGTGGGCCGCAAGACGGCCAACGTGGTGCTCAACGTGGTGTTCGGTGAGCCGACGATGGCGGTCGACACGCACATTTTTCGTGTGGGCAACCGCACCGGCCTCGCGCCGGGCAAGAACCCGCTTGAAGTGGAACTGAGGCTGCTCAAGCGCGTGCCGGCGGATTACCTGCCGCACGCACACCACTGGCTGATCTTGCACGGGCGTTATGTGTGCCAGGCACGCAGACCGCTCTGTGAGCAGTGCAGCGTGGCGCGCTACTGCGATTCGGCCCCGCCGGGCTTGATCGCCAAGTCGACCGAGGCGGCGTAAGCCACGGCGGCTGGCCACTCGGTGGCCGGGGTGGGCACGGGCAAACCGGCGAACACACGCAGTGCGGCGTTGATCCAACCGGCGTGAGAGACCACGCAGCCACCCTGCTGCCCCTGCCCGGCCAAGAAGGCTTTGCATCGGCTCATCAGCTGAGCCAACGATTCGCCACCACCGGGCGCGTGGGTCGCGAAGGCTGCCGTCCACGCGCTCAGCTCGGCCTCGCCGATCACGCTCCAAGGCTGCCCGTCCCAATCGCCGAAATCGAGTTCGCTCAAGCGCACATCCACACGATGTTGCCAACCCCAGCGCGCCAACCAGCGCCCGACGTCTGCACTGCGTTGCAGCGGCGATGTCCAGACCACGCGAGGCAATGACTCTCGCCGCGCCCGCTGGCGAATGTGATGCGCCAGACGCTTGGCCTTGCGCCGATCCACAGGCACGTCAGTGCGCCCGATGCAGCGCCCGGCCACACCCACGGGCCGCGGGTGCCGCCACACGATCAGAAGCGCAGCCATGCCAGGCACCCGAGCAGCACCAGCAACTCGCTCAGCTGTTGCGTGGCGCCCAGGGTGTCTCCCGTCATGCCGCCGAGCCGGCGCTTCAGCCAGGCGGCAGACACCACGGCACACAACACGGCCGACACGATGCTGCCCAGCACGGCGGGCCACCAGGCCAGGTTCCACGCCAGCAACAAGCCACCCACCACCAGCACCCACCCCCAGGCCACGGCAAACCCCCGGCCCGAGATGCGCTGCGCCAAGGGCTTGGCCTTGGCGTGCGCCAGGTCGCCCGCATAAGGCAGCCAGCGGATCAAGGCCACCGCCGCAGCCCGCGAAGCGGTGTGCGCCAGGATCAGCGCGGCCAACACCCAGGGCAGCGGCAAGGCGCTGAGCGTCACCGCCTTCAAGCCCAGCACAAGGAACAAGCCGACTGCGCCATAAGTGCCGATGCGCGAATCTTTCATGATCTCGAGCGCGCGCTCGCGGCTCACCACGCCACCGAAGGCGTCGCAGGTGTCTGCCAGGCCGTCTTCGTGGAAAGCGCCCGTCAACAACACCGTGGCCGCCATCGAGAGCATCACGGCCACCGGCATCGGAAACAGCCACCAGGCCGCCCACAACACCGCAGCGCCCACACCACCCACCAGCGCGCCGACCGCAGGGAAGTGCCGCGCGCTCTGGTGCAACCACTCCGGCTGGTAGCCCACCCAGCGCGGCACCGGCAGCCGGGTGAAGAACTGCACGGCGATGAAGAAGAGCCGCAGTTCGTGCACGATCATGAGGTCTCGCGGTCCGACACGCCGGCTGATTCGAAGCTCGCCATGTCGTTCAGCACATTCACCGCGCTGACGAGCAGCGGCCACGCGAGCGCCGCGCCCGAGCCTTCACCCAGGCGCAGCGCCATGTCGAGCAGCGGCTGGGCGGCGAGGTGGCAAATCATCACGCCGTGGCCACTCTCGGCAGAGCGATGCGACCAGACGCAATAGCCCAGCACGGTCGGCACCCATTGCGAAGCCACCAGCACGGCAGCGCCGGTGATGAAGCCATCGACCACAATGGTGCGGCGCTCGCTCGCGGCCTGCAACACCGCGCCCACCAAGCCTGCGATCTCGAAGCCACCCATGGCCGCCAACACCTGCAGGGGCTCGCTCAGCGCAGCGTGCTTTTGCATCACCTCGCGCAGCACCCCCAGCTTGCGCGCCAGGCCCGCGTCGTCGAGCCCGGTGCCACGGCCCACGCACAGCGCAAGCTCGGTACCGGTGAGTCGGGCCAGCAGCAAGGCGGCGGCCGAGGTGTTGCCGATGCCCATCTCACCGAGCAGCACCACGTTGCCGGGCAGGCCTTGAACCACCTCGCGGCCCATGGCGATGGCGGCAAGGCACTGCGCCTCGGTCATGGCCGGGCCTTGTGTGGCATCGGCGGTGCCGGCGGCGATCTTGCGCACCAGCAAACCGGCGCGCGGTGCAAAGTCGTGGCGTACACCGGCGTCCACCACCGTCAGCGCCAAAGCATGCTGGCGAGCCAGTACGCTGACCGCCGCACCGCCGGCGAGAAAGTTCTCGACCATCTGCCAGGTCACGTCGCTCGGGTAGGCCGACACGCCGCGCGCCGCCAGACCGTGGTCGCCGGCGAAGACGATGAGCTGCGGCGCATCCCATCGCGGCGTTTCGGTCTGCTGGATCAAGCCGACCTGCAAGGCCAGCGCCTCGAGGCGACCGAGCGCGCCGAGTGGCTTGGTCTTGCGGTCGATGCGTTGCTGCAAGCGTTGCGCGAGAGCGGCGTCGTGCACATCGGGCACGGCAGGAAGCATCAGGGTCATGGGTTCAGCAGATTCATCAGGGAATCGCGTTCAAAGTGTTGATCGATGAAATCGGCCAGGCCGTCGAACACGGCATCGAGGCCGCGCACTTCGGCACCGAACAGAGCGCGCATCATCTCGGCCGACTCGAACAGGCCGTGCGCATACAAGCCCAGCACACTGCCCTGCTGCCAGCCGATGGCAGCACCTTCGTCATTGCGCAGCACGACCGGCACACCGCCGCGCGACTCGGTGCGGCCATGGTGGATTTCGTAGCCGCTGAAGCTCAGGCCCGACAGCGCCGACCACGGGGCCTTCAGCTCGCCCCACTGCGCGCCGGTTTCACGCAGCAGCTTGGTGGGCTCGAAGCAGGTGCTCAAGGGCAGCAGGCCGAGGCCTTGTGCGCTGCCATCGACACCATGCGGGTCGAGCAGCTCGTTGCCCAACATCTGCAGGCCACCGCACAAACCCAGAACAGGTCGCGCCGCAACCGCGTGGCGCCCGATCGCGTCATCCAGACCATGCGCACGCAGCCAGGCCAGGTCGCTGCTGGTGTGCTTGGAGCCGGGCAGGATGATCCAGTCGGCTCCTTCCAGCTCGGCCGGTGTGCGGGCCCATCGCAAGGCCACGCCGGGCAGGTTGCGCAGTGGCTGGAACTCGTCGAGGTTGCTGATGCGTGGGTAGGCGACGACGGCGATCTGCAAGCCACGCTGCTTGAGCGGGCTGTCGTCGAACACACCGTCTTCTTCAGGCAGGCCGTGGCCGCGCCACAGGGGCAGCACGGCCAGCGTGGGCACGCCGGTCAGGCGCTCCAGCATCTGCGGGCCGGGAGCGAGCAGGCTCGCGTCGCCCCGAAAACGGTTGAGCACGAAACCGCGAATCAGCCGCGCTTCGGTGGCGGGCAGCAGCTGGTGGGTGCCGTAGAGGTGGGCGAAGGCACCACCACGGTCGATATCGGTGACCAGCAGGCAGGCGGCCTGCACTTCACGGGCGGTGCGCATGTTGACGTAGTCGCTCGCATGCAGGTTGATCTCGGCCGGCGAGCCGGCGCCTTCGATCACCACCACCTCGTTCTCGCCCATCAGCCCGTGCAGCGCTTCGCGGCCATGGGGCCACAGCGCCTCGCTGCGCTCACGCCAAGGCACTGCTGCCAGGTCCGCCCTCACTTCACCCAACACCACCACCTGGCTGGCGGTGTCGCGCTCGGGCTTGAGCAGCACCGGGTTCATGCGCACTTCGGGCGTGCAGCGGGCGGCGAGCGCCTGAAAGTATTGCGCGCTGCCGATCTCGCCGAGACGGCCGCCGACCCCCGGCACCACGCGCGCGTTGTTGCTCATGTTCTGCGCCTTGAACGGCGCCACCTTCAAGCCCCGGCGCGCATACCAGCGGCACAGCGCCGTGGCGAGCCAGCTCTTGCCGGCCCCGCTGGTCGTGCCGAGCACCATCACCGCACGCGCCGTCATGCGTTCACTTTCAACCAAGCGGCGCGCAGGGCCTGCTGCGCTTGCGGCGACTGCACGCTCAAGCGCACGTGGCCGGGCAAGCCCATGTCGGTGGTGTCGCGCAGCTTCACACCGTGCTCGCGCAACCCCGACACCTGCTGCGCATCGACCCCTTGCGCCACGAAGAACGGCGCGACGCTTTCACGGTACAACCAGCCGAGCTCCGCACAACACACGAGTTGCTGGCGCTTCCATTCACGCAGCGTGGGCAGGCAGTCGGCCAGCCAGGCCTGCGTCTCGTCGGTGGGCCAGCCCGCCAGCATCGCGACCCCGTGTGCACCCAAGGGCCACGACGGCGCCAGGCGCTCCAGCGCCATCTGCAACTCGCCAGCGTCGGGCGGCGCAATGGCATAGGCCCCGCGCACGCCAGTGAGGCCAAGCGCCTTGTTGGGCGACATCAGCTGCCACGCGTGCGACGGCATGGCCGGCGCTTCGCCGCTCAGGCGCAGGGGCGCGTAGGCGCGGTCGACCACCAGCACCGCCCCTTCGCGTGTGGCCGGCACGCGCTGCGAGCGGCCTTCGGGGCTGCCGGGCTCGGTGTGCCACACCAGCAAGGCATCACCCGCCTGCGCGGGCCGCAACCCGCAGCTGCGCGCCGCGCGGCCATAGTCGGCGTAAGCCGGTTGTGGCAGGTGCACGCTGGCTTGGGGCCAGCGCTGCGCCACCGCCATGGTCATGCGCCCGATGAACTCACTGGCGCTGCCGGCAATCACGATGCGCTTGGCGGGCACCGCATGAAAACCCGCCAGCTGCTCACGCAAGGCGGTGTAGCCCGGGTCGGGGTAACGCGTGGCATCGGCCTGGCGGATGGACAGCAACACACGCGGGGCCGGGCCGCAGGCGTTGGCGTTGGTCGAAAAATCCCAGCGCGGCACACCGGCCGCGTCGGGCCCGCCGTGAGACGGCCCGCTCACAAAGCCCTCGCCACCCATGACAACACCGTCAACACCATTGCGGCCCAGGCCGCCAGGGTGGCAAAACCCAGGGCCTGTGCCATGTTGCGCGACGACGGCGAGGCACCGGTTTCGTTGAGCACGTAGACCCCTGGTTTGGCCAGGCGCACACCCAGGCGCAGCGCCATGGCGCCCATGGCCCAGCCCCCATTCGGCGAGGGTGTACGCCCCGCCTGCCGCCGCAGCGAGCGCCAGTGGGCGGAGCGCCAGGCCGGGTAAAGGCTGAGTGCGGTGATGCGCGCCGGCAACCACGAGAGCACGTCATCGGCGCGCGCGGCCCATTTGCCTGCGTATTCCCACACCCCGTGATAGCCCCACATCGCATCGGCCGTGTTGGCAAAACGGTAGACCACGGCACCCGGCAAGCCCGCCACCGCAAACCAGAACAGCGGCGCCACCACCGAGTCGTTGAGGTTCTCGGCCAGGGTTTCAATGGCCGTCTCGCGCAGGGCTTCTTCGCTCAAGCCGCTCAGGTCGCGGCTGACCAGACGCGAGAGCCGCTCACGGGCCGGCTCCACGCCCTCGGCCAGCGCGTCTTCGACCGCCAGCACCTCGTCGCGCAACATGCGCCAGGCCAGCATGGGCTTGAGCAAGAGGGCCAGCATTGGCACCGACCACCACAGCGACAAGCCCAGCAGCCAGTGCTGCAGCCCCCATGCTGCGGCGCCCAGCGCGATCGCCAGCACCAGCCACACCGCGGCGCCGCCCCAGAAGGCGGCGGTAGGCTGCATCACACGCAGCCGGCAGCCCACAGGCCACAGCAGCTTGCCCAGCCAGGCCACTGGGTGGAAGGCATCACGCGGCTCGCCAAACAAGGTGTCGAGCGCCCAGGCCAGCAGCAGCGCGAGTGCCATTGCGAAGGCGTGCGAGGAGGTGAAAGCGTCGAGCATCAGGGGGTGTCGTCAGTCCAGGTTGGGCAGGGCCACCAAACGGTCGCCGAAACGTTCGATTCGCACGGCGTGGTCAAACACCGACTCCAGGGCCGCATGCACAGCGCGGTCATCGCTGCGGCCTTCGGCCACCACACGCCCCGCCTGCATGACGACCAGGTGGTCGGCCTGCAGCGCGAGCGGCAGATCATGCAACACCGTGACGACGATGCGCTCGCTGGCAATGCGTTTGAACAGACGCACCAAGGCCACCTGGTGCGGTGGGTCGAGGTGGGTGGTGGGTTCGTCGAGCAGCAAGATGGGCGCATCGACCGCCAGCGCACACGCCAGCAAGGCACGCTGGCGTTCACCGCCCGAGAGCTGGTGCAGGCGGCGGTGCTCCCACGCGATGCACTCGGTGAGCGCCATGGCCTGCTGCACGGCGGCTTCATCCTCGGGGCCCGGCTCGCCGAACAAACCGAGGTGCGGCAGGCGACCCAGGTACACCACTTCGCGCACGGTCAGCTCGCCCGTCGCACCACCTTGCTGGGCCAGCCAGGCGATCTGCTGCGCCCGCTCACGCGCAGGCCATGCCGTGAGCGGGCGGCCCTGCAGCATCACCTGCCCGCCTTGCAGCGCCTGCAACCCGGCCAGGCTGCGCAGCAGGGTCGATTTGCCGGCACCGTTGGCCCCGACGACAACCGTCCAGCCGGCTTGCAGCGTCAACGACACCTCGTGCAGCACCGGCCGGCCGCCGAGCGACACCGACACACGCTGTGCCTGCAAGGCCGCGCTCATGTGATCTTTCGCCGGTGCAGGAGCCACAGCAGGTATCCCCCACCCAGCACCGCGGTGAGCACACCCACCGGCAGCTCTTGCGGCGCCAGGACACTGCGCGCCAACACGTCGGACGCCAACAGCAGCACCCCGCCCATGGCCGTACTCGCCACCAGCGTGAAGCCGTGCGCTGCGGGCGCGAACCGGCGCACCAGGTGCGGCGAGACCAGCCCGACGAAGGCGATCAGTCCCGCTTGCGACACCGCCATGCCGGTGGCCAAAGCCAGCGCGACCACCATCGCCACCCGCACATGCGCCAGCGCCAGCCCCAGGCTGACCGCACTTTCTTCGCCAAGCGTGAGCGCATCGAGCGCACGCGACAGGCGCCAGGCGAGTGGCAGTGCGATCG
>NZ_JANOCG010000384.1:0-1637 GCF_031412075.1 Rhizobacter sp. | reverse complement strand
TGGTAGCCGTCAAACGAGTGGTTGACTACAACGTGAAGGTGCGGGTGAAGAGCGACGGCAGCGGTGTCGACATCGCCAACGTCAAGATGAGCATGAACCCGTTTGACGAGATCGCGATCGAAGAAGCGGTTCGCCTCAAGGAGAAGGGCGTGGTCACCGAAGTGATCGCCGTCTCGTGTGGCGTGACCCAGTGCCAGGAGACCCTGCGCACCGCCATGGCCATCGGCGCCGACCGCGCCATCCTGGTCGAAACCGACGCGGAACTGCAGCCGCTCGCCGTGGCCAAGCTGCTCAAGGCCCTGGTCGACAAGGAACAACCCGGCTTGGTCATCCTCGGCAAACAAGCCATCGATGACGACTGCAACCAGACCGGCCAGATGTTGGCGGCCCTGGGTGACCTGCCCCAAGCCACCTTTGCCAGCAAGGTCGAACTCAGCGCCGACGGTGTGTCCGTCACCCGCGAAGTCGACGGCGGCTCCGAGACCTTGAAGCTCAGCCTGCCGGCGGTCGTCACCACCGACCTGCGCCTGAACGAGCCGCGCTACGTGACCCTGCCCAACATCATGAAGGCGAAGAAGAAGCCGCTGGAAGTGATCAAGCCCGACGCCCTGGGCGTGGACGTGGCCCCGCGCATCAAGACCCTCAAGGTGAGCGAGCCGCCCAAGCGCAGCGCCGGCATCAAGGTGGCCGACGTGGCCACCCTGGTCGACAAGCTCAAGAACGTTTCCAAGGTGATCTGACATGACGACCCTCGTAATCGCTGAACACGACAACAAGGCCCTCAAGGGTGGCACCTTCAACACCGTGAGCGCAGCCGTCGCCATTGGCGGCGACGTGCACGTGCTGGTGGCGGGCAACAGCGCTGCTGACGCAGCAAAAGCAGCCAGCCAGATCGCCGGCGTCACCAAGGTGATCCACGCCGACGCCGCCCACCTGGATCACGGCCTGGCCGAGAACCTGGCTGCTCAAATCTTAAGCATCGCGGGCAACTACAGCCACATCCTCTTCGCAGCCACCGCAGCGGGCAAGAACATCGCCCCCCGAGTGGCCGCCAAGCTCGACGTCGGCCAGATCAGCGACATCACCAAGGTGCTCAGCCCCGACACCTTCGAGCGTCCCATCTACGCCGGCAACGCGATTGCCACGGTGCAAAGTGGCGACAAGGTCAAGGTCATCACCGTGCGCACCACCGGCTTCGACCCGGCAGCGGCCACGGGTGGCAGCGCCGCCGTTGAAACAACGACAGCCGCCGCCGACAACGGCAAGTCCAGGTTCATGGGCTCGGAGATCGCCAAGAACGACCGGCCTGAATTGACCGCCGCCAAGATCATCGTCTCGGGTGGCCGGGCGCTGGGCAGCAGCGACAAGTTCAATGAAGTGCTGATTCCACTGGCCGACAAGCTCGGCGCCGCACTTGGCGCCAGCCGTGCCGCGGTCGATGCGGGCTACGCACCGAACGACTGGCAAGTGGGCCAGACGGGCAAGATCGTCGCCCCGCAGCTGTACATCGCCGCGGGCATCTCAGGCGCCATCCAGCACCTGGCCGGCATGAAGGACAGCAAGGTCATCGTGGCCATCAACAAAGACCCCGAGGCACCGATCTTCAGCGTGGCTGACTACAGTCTCGAAGCAGATCT
>NZ_JANOCG010000383.1:0-15532 GCF_031412075.1 Rhizobacter sp. | reverse complement strand
ACGCGGCCGGGCCTCGGTGTTCTGCAAGGTGATGGCCGCTTCGGTGCCTTCTTTGCTCGAGACCTCCAGCACCTGCTTGGTCACACCGACGAAGGCCTCGTTCAACGTGCGGATCTCGCCCAGCAGCCTGCGTTGCTCTTCGAGAGTGACCAGGGCCAGGAACTCGGCCTCGTGTTTTTGATATTGCTCGGTGGCGGCCGCCACCGCGTTGCCGTGGCGGCGTCTTTCGCGCTCGTTGGCGGCCATGGCGTGCTGCAAGGTGGCCAGGCGGATCGTCTGCAAGTCGCTGCGCCACTCGAGCGCGGCGCGCACCGCCGGCATCCAGCGGGTCTGCAGGTCGTTGGCGGCTGCGTTCACCTGGCGCAGTTGCAGGAAGGCGATGCCCCCAAGACCACGGTCAACACGATGGCCACGCCAAATGCGGCGATCAAACGATGGGACAGCTTCAGCCGGTCGATCCATGCCGTGGGGTGCGCTCCGAAAATGACAATCTCACCCTCGGCGCGAGGGGTCGTTCAGGTCATATCGGCCAGAGCGCCGCGGTCTGAAGCGGCGAAGCGCGGCAAAGACCGTCAGGAGACGGAGCCGGCGGCAAAGTGCGCGTCGCTGTGCGTCGTGAGCGCGGTCTCCAGCATCAGGTGCAAGCCACCCACCAGCTCGGGCAGGCCGATCACCGACAGGTCGGGCACGTGCACAAAGCCACCGCGCGTGCGCTGCCAGCGAACATCGGTCGCCAGCACATGCATCAGCCCATAAAAAACGTGATTGCAGACGAAGGTGCCCGCGCTCTGCGACAGCTCGGCCGGCAGGCCATGGCGCCGCAGCGCCAGCAACATCGCCTTCAGCGGCAGGCTGCTGAAGTAGGCGACGGGGCCTTGCGGAACCACGGACGTGTCGACAGGCTGGGCGCCGTGGTTGTCGGCCAGGCTGGCGTCGTTGATGTTGATCGCCACCCGCTCCAGCGACAAGGCCTGCCGCCCGCTGGCCACACCCACGCACAGCACCAGCGACGGCACGTGCAGTGCCAGCAGCTCATGCAGCTCGCGCAACGAGGTGTCAAACACCGTGGGCAGGCGCGCGGCCACCACGCGATGGCCCGCAATCTGGCGCCCGTGCAAGGCCTGAGCGCCCAGCCAGCTCGGGTTGAGCGCAGCGCCGCCGAAGGCATCGAAGCCGGTCAGCAGCACGGTCGGGGCGCTCAGGCCACGCGAGGGCATGCGTGGCTCAGGCGGGAGCGGCTGTCACGACGATGCCGTCTTCGTCGGCATACAGCCAGTCGCCGGGGCGCACCCACACCCCCTGGATCTGCACCGGCACGTCGCGCTGGCCTTCGTTGCGCTTCTCGGTGGGCAGCGGCATCAGCCCGAGTGCGCGGATGCCGAGGTCGCACGCCGCGAGTTCGGCACTGTCGCGCACACAGCCATCGACCACGATGCCGGCCCAGCCGTTCCTGGCACCCGCCGCACCGAGGTTGCCGCCGACCAGGGCCCGCCGCAACGACGCGCCGCCGTCGACCACCAGCACGCGGCCATCGCCGGGGGTGTCGAGCGCGGCCTTCACCAAGGTGTTGTCTTCGAAGCACTTCACGGTGGTGACGGTGCCCGAGAACTTGATGCGTTTGCCGTAGTCGCGAAAAGCCGGGGGCAACACGCGGAACGAGCCGTCGGTGTCGTTCTTGTGGGCGTCGCAGAGGTCGCAGGTGGCGAAGTCGGGGTGGCTCATGGTGGTTTCAGGGGATGGTTGAGATTTCGGGCCGCCGCTTCACGGATGGCGCTGAGCGTCGTGCGACTCGTGCTCACGTCGGCATCGAGCTTCAGGTGCAGCAGGCAGGGTCGTTGCGCCGTCAGCGCTTCGGCAAAGGCGGGTTCGAACTGGGCCGTGCTGTCCAGGCTGTGGGCCTGCCAACCGAAGGCGCGGGCCAGCGCCGCAAAGTCGGGGTTGAACAGATCACTGCCGCTCACCCGACCCGGGTACTCGCGCTCCTGGTGCATGCGGATGGTGCCGTAGGTGCCGTTGTCGACCACCACGCTGATCAGCCTCTTGGCGCCGTAGCCGGTGGCGGTGGCGAGCTCTTGCCCGGTCATCAAGAAGTCGCCGTCGCCCGCGATGTTGACCACCGTGCGCTGTGGGTACAACAAGGCCGCGGCCACCGCGGCTGGCACGCCATAGCCCATGGCCCCCGAGGTCGGCGCAAGCTGCGTGCGGCCGTGGTGTTGCAAGCCGGGATAGCGGCAATAGCGGTGCAACCAGCCAGCGTAGTTGCCGGCACCGTTGGTGTAAACGGTGTCGGCGGGTGCCAGGCGCTGGATGGTCTTGATGACCACCGCCATGTCGAGCGGCGCCACCGGCGGGGCCACCTGGTTGGCTTCGTAGTCGGCGTGGGCCTGCGCCGTCCAGTCGCCCCAGGGCAATTGGGTGGGCGCGGCCAGACCTTCCAATGCCTTGGCCGCTGCGGCCATCGACGACTGCAACAACAAATCGGCGGCGTACACACGGCCCAGCTCTTCGGCGCCTGCGTGCATGTGGATCAGCTTTTGCGCCGGGCGCGGCGGCTTGAGCAGCGTGTAGCCGTTGGTCGTCATCTCGCCTAAACGCGGGCCGATCGCCAGTACAAGATCGGCCTGCTTGATGCGCTCGGCCAGTTTGGGGTTGAGGGCGATGCCGACGTCGCCCGCGTAGTTGGGATGTGAGTTGTCAAAGCAGTCTTGAAAGCGGAAGGCGCAGCCCACCGGGAGCTTCCAGTTCTCGGCAAAGCGTTGCATCGCGGCGCACGCGGCCGCGTCCCAGCCGCTGCCGCCGACGATGACGAAGGGCCGCTGCGCCGCCAGCAGCATGCTGCGCACCTCACGCAGCCCACCGGGCGCCGGCCAGGCATGCGCCGGCTCGGCACGTGGCAACACCGGCACGGAGGTGAGACGCGTCAGCATGTCTTCGGGCAACACCAGCACCACCGGGCCGGGGCGGCCTTGCATCGCGGTATGGAAGGCGCGTGACACGTATTCGGGCAGGCGGTCGGCGTCGTGCACCTCGCCCACCCACTTGGCAAAACCCAGCGTGCCGGGGCCGAACATCTGGCGGTAGTCGAGCTCTTGAAACGCCTCGCGATCGCGCTGGTCGCTCGCCACCTGGCCGATGAACAGGACCATCGGCGTGCTGTCTTGAAACGCGGTGTGCAGGCCGATGCTGGCGTTGGTCGCACCGGGCCCGCGCGTCACGAAGCACACCCCCGGTCGCCCAGTGAGCTTGCCCTGTGCTTCGGCCATGAAAGAAGCACCGCCTTCCTGGCGGCACGCGATGAAGCGGATGCGCTCGCGGTGTTCGTGAAAGCCATCGAGCACCGCGAGGTAGCTCTCGCCGGGCACACCGAACACGGTATCCACACCCTGCGCGATCAGGGCCTCGACCAGCACGTGGCCGGCGATTCGCGAAGCAGAAGTCGTCGTCATGCAGCGACTTTACGACCCCCGCGCTGCGCAATGCCCATGCCCACCAACGAAGCCGAGGCCACCCCCAGCGCGAGCGTGAGCGCCGAGCCGTAGAACACGCTGCTGGCCGAGCCATGGTCGAGCATGGCGCCGAACACCGGCGCCGCCACGGCAAAGCCGAGATCGAGGCCCGAGTACACCGTGCCGTAGACCCGCCCGGTGGCCCCGGGTGGCGACGCCTGCTTGATCAGCATGTCGCGCGACGGCCCGGCGAGTCCGGCACCGAAGCCCGCCACCGCTGCCACGGCCGCCGCCAGCAAACCCGGCAACAACCCGCTGCCCACCAGGCACAGCAACACCGCCGCACCCAGCAGGCAGGCGCCGATGACGCGCTCCAGCCGCTCTGCGCGCCCCGCCAGGAACCCACCCACCACCATGCCCGCCGCGCCAAACAGCATGTAGCCGGTGACCACGAACGCCGTGATCGACAAAGGCAGGCCGTACATGCTTTGCAGCGCCGGGCTGGCAAAACTTTGAATCGCGCTCAGTGCGCAGGTCGACCAGAAGAAGAATGAAAAACAGAGCCACACCGAAGGCAGGCGCAAGAAGGCCATCGGGTGCTCGGCCTTCGCCATCACGCCACTCTTGGAAGCGGCTGCCTCATGGCCCCAGCTGCCGGCCTTGTCGTCGATGGCCTCGCGGTTGATCCACAACACCACGATCACCAGCAGGGCCCAAACGCCCATGCCCGCTGCTGCCATGCGCCACGAGCCGGTGGCAGCCGTCAACGCGGTCAAGAACACTGGCGCGGCCGCCCAGCCCAGGTTGCCGGTGATGCCGTGCACCGAAAACGCGTGGCCCAGGCGCGGTTGCGACACCCGCTTGTTGAGGATGGTGAAGTCGACCGGGTGAAACGGCGAGTTGCCGAGGCCCGCCAAGGCCGCTGCCAGCATCAGCCCGGCGTAGCTGTTGGCGGTGGCGGTGGCGAGCGCGGCCAGCACGAAGCAGCTCAAGGCCACGAACAGCACTGGCCGGGCGCCGACCCGGTCGACCAGGAAGCCGGCCATGGCCTGGCCCACGCCCGAGATCACGAAAAAGGTGGAGACCAGCAGGCCAAGCTCGGAGTAGCTGAACCCGAAGTCGCGAATGAACAGCGGGAACAACGGCGCGAGCAGCATGTGGAAAAAGTGAGAGGTGCCATGGGCGAGGCCGATCAGCCCGATGGTCTTGGCGTCTTGGCGCAAAGGGATGGAAACAGAAGTCATGCCGCACTCTAGGCGGCCGCCATTCGGCCGGGTTACGATAGTTCGTCAATTTCTATCGAGATTCGGACATGGCCACTTCCAGCCCCCGCCGCCACACCAGCCTGCCCCCCGTCGACCCGCAGCGCTACGCCCCCACGGCCGACTACCCGGTGCGCGCCAAGGCACGCCGCCTCGCCGCCGACACCCACATCGAGCCGCACAGCCACCCCTGGGGCCAGCTGGCGTTTTCGGTGACGGGCGTGGTGCGCATGACCGCCGGGCGCGGCACCTACATCGTGCCGCCCTCGCGGGCGGTGTGGATCCCGCCGCGGGTGGAGCACGTGGTCACGGTGGTCGAAGACGCCGAGTTGCGCACGCTCTACCTGCACCAGGACGATCGCCACTGCGGCCCCGAAACCGACCCTGCGCCCGATTCCCCCTGGCGCGAGTGCCGCGTGGTCGAGGTGTCGAGTCTGCTGCGCGAGCTGGTGATGCACCTGTCGGTCGAAGCCGGCGCCCTGCGCAGCACCGAGCGCGAGCGCCATCTCAGCGCCCTGGTGCTCGACGAGCTGCGCCACGCCCTGCCCGTGCCCATTGGTGTCGACCTGCCACAAGACAAACGTCTGCGTGCCCTGTGCGAGGCCGTGCTCGACGACCCCACGCGCTGGTCCACCTTGGAGACCTGCGCCCGCAACGCCGGGGCCAGCCCGCGCACGGTGGCGCGGCTGTTCCGCAGTGAGCTGGGCACCACCTTCCTCCAATGGCGCCAGCAGGTATTGCTGGCCAAGGCCTTGTCGATGGCGGCGCGCAAGATCCCGATGGCGGTGATCTCGGCCGAGCTGGGCTACGCCAGCGCCAGCGCTTTCACCGCGATGGTGACGCGCTCGGTGGGGGCGCCGCCCAGCCGCTTCTTCAGCTAACGCTGGGACACAACCCCCCCAAAATAGATGTCCCTTTTCCGCGAATGGTTTCAAGGTGGGGGATGGTGAGCCGCTGATGCGCGCCTAGACTGCGAAGCAACCGCGCCGGTCGATGCGCGAGGGAGAAAACAACATGCTTTCATCGCTCTTTGGTGACCTGCGCACCATCCGAGGTAACGGGCAGCAAGCCCCTGAAGAACGCGACCAGGGCTTTGCCGCCACCGCCATCCTGGAAAGCGTGGCCACCGAGGTCAACGACCGCGGGCAAATGGTCGACAGCCACCTGCGCGACCTGGTCGTCTCGGGCTCCCCCGCGCAGGCCATTCGCGACCACTTTGCTTCGACCCGGGCTGACCTCGAAACCGCCAGCCGCCTGATCGCCTTGTACGACCCGACCGGCGTGTGGGCAGCCTCGGTCATCAAGGCCTTGTCCGACGCCAGCGGCCGCCCCATCGAGCGCCTGCACCTGCGCGAGCAGGGCACGCTGCGCACGCTGGCGATGATCGAGCGCACGACCCTGGAGCGCCGCCACGAAGACGCTTTGCGCATCTATCACGCCGACGTGCGTGCGCCCGGCGCCAGCAACGCCGCCGTGCCCCTGGCTCTGATGGAACGCAGCCACATGACGGCGGTGATCGTGGGCGCCATGCAGTCGCACGATATCGATGACATGCTGCAAACCCTGCAAACCGCAGTCAACAACGCCAACTGGCGTTGCCCCACCCTGCTCTTCATGCTGCCGCCCAACGCGGTCTGGATCGCCAACAAGATCGGCATGACCGAGTGGCCGGCACGCCTCAAGGTGCAGGTGCTCAACGAAGCGCTGACCAGCGCGTCTGCGGTGTGGAACTCGCTGCTGGGCATGTGGAACCGCGTCAAGAAAGAGCCGGTGTGGGCCCCGCCCCAGGCGCCCGCTGGCGCAGGGCTGGACGGCTTTCAGATCAAGGTGGCCGATCTTGCCTCTGCACCCACCGTGCCCTCGAGCGCCACCGTGACGGCATCGGTCAACCAACCCAACGGAGCTGACGGCATCGGCCGCCGCCCTGCGCTCGACCCGTCGTTGGCCTCGCAAGTGCTCGAAACCTTGGGTGGCCTCGACGGCGTGTTCGCCTGCGCCGTGGTCGATGCAAGCACCGGGCTCATCCTCGCCAAACAAGCGCGCGCCGATCAGCCCATCGATCTCGACCTGGCCGCCGCCACCAGCGCCCAGGTGCTGCGCGCCCACCAGCATGCCGCGCGCCAACTCGGCCTCACGACCGATGTCGAGGAGGTGATGACCAGCGCCGGCCCGCGCCACCATGTGATGCGCACGGTGTCGCGCCACCGGGGGTTGTTCTTGTTTGCGGTTCTGGACAAGCAGCGCACAAATTTAGCGCTGGCCCGCTACAAGCTCATGGAAGCCGAACAAGGCTTGGCCTGAGACCCCAGCCGCCTCCGTGCGGCAGGGTGCGGGTACCATGTTTGGCCACCTTCGCCACACTACCCCGCCATGAGCCAAGTGCAGTTCGACTATCCCCTGCAAGACGCCAGCGGCGCCACCTGCACCGCCCAAGCGTGGGCCAAGGTCCCCGAGCCGCTCACCCCCGAAGACCGCCAGCAATGGAAGGCCCGCGCCAAGGCCTTGCTGGCCCAACACAACGCGGTGCTGGTCGCCCATTACTACGTCGACGGTGACCTGCAAGACCTGGCGCTCGAAACCGGGGGCTGCGTCTCCGACTCCCTGGAGATGGCCCGCTTCGGCCGTGACCATGCCGCCAAGACACTGGTGGTCGCTGGCGTGCGTTTCATGGGCGAGAGCGCGAAGATCCTGAGCCCCGAAAAGCGCGTGCTGATGCCCGACCTCGACGCCACCTGCTCGCTCGACCTCGGCTGCCCGGCGGAGGACTTCGCCCGCTTCTGCGACGCCCACCCCGACCGCAAGGTCGTGGTTTATGCCAACACCAGCGCGGCCGTGAAGGCTCGCGCCGACTGGATGGTCACCAGCTCCTGCGCACTCGCCATCGTCAAGCACCTGAAAGACCAGGGCGAGAAAATTCTGTGGGCCCCCGACCGCCACCTGGGCCGCTACATCCAGGACGAAACCGGCGCCGACATGCTGATGTGGAACGGCGTCTGCATCGTGCACGACGAGTTCAAGGGCCTGGAGCTCGACCTGCTGAAGGCCCAGCACCCCGGTGCGAAGGTTCTCGTGCACCCCGAGTCGCCCAAGAGCGTGGTCGAGCAGGCTGACGTGGTGGGCTCGACCTCGCAGATGCTCAATGCCGTGGTCAACATGAACGCGCAGACCTTCATCGTGGCCACCGACAACGGCATGTTCCACCGCATGCGCCAGCTGGCGCCGGGCAAGACCATCATCGAAGCGCCGACCGCCGGCAAAAGCGCCACCTGCAAGAGCTGCGCGCATTGCCCGTGGATGGCCATGAACGCGCTGCAAGGCGTGGTGTCGTGCCTGGAGCAAGGCACGGGCGAGATCTTCGTCGACGAGCCCATTCGCGCGCAGGCACTCGGCTGCATCGACCGCATGCTCGACTTCGTCAAACGCAACCCCACCGCCACCCAGAAGCCGGGGTTGGTGCCGAACGTCGGCGCGGCTTGAGAAAAGATCCATGTTCGATTTCAACGAAACGCTTGAACAAGCCCGCGAGCGCAACATCCGCGACGCCTTGATGGAAGACATGGGTCGCAACGACTGGACGGCCATGCTCGTGCCCGCCACCCAGCGCGTGAAAGCCCGCGTGCTGGTGCGTGAAGCAGCCGTGCTGTGCGGAAAAGAGTGGTTCGACGGCTGCATCCATGCGCTGGACAACACGGCCCAGATTGATTGGCACATCGACGAAGGCGCCAAAATGAACGGCGACACCCTGGTCTGCCACATCGAGGCCAACGCCCGCGCGCTGCTTTCGGCCGAGCGACCCGCGCTCAACTTTTTGCAGCTCTTGTCGGCCACCGCTACCATCACGCGCCGTCACGTGGACGCCATTGCCGGCGCGTCACCCAACGCGAATGGTTGCGCCGTGCTCGACACCCGCAAGACCCTCCCCGGCCTGCGCCAGGCGCAGAAGTACGCGGTGCGCGCCGGTGGCGGGCAGAACCAGCGCCTGGCGCTGTGGCACGGCATCCTGATCAAGGAGAACCACATCGCTGCGGCCGGTGGCGTGGGTGCGGCGTTTCGCGCCGCGCAGGCCTTGCAGTCGGGTGTGGACATCCAGATCGAGGTCGAGAACCTGGCCCAGCTGCGCGAGGCGCTCGACAACGGCGCCACCAGCGTGCTGCTCGACAACTTCACCGAGCCGCTGATGCGCGACGCCGTGGCACTCAACGCCGGCCGCGCGCTGCTTGAAGTCTCGGGCAACGTGCAACTGGGGCAGATTCGTGACATTGCAGCCACCGGCGTTGACCGCATCTCCATTGGCCGCTTGACCAAGGACGTGAAGGCGGTCGACTATTCGATGCGGGTGCTCGAACGCATTTGAGTCGAGCACTCGCCCACCATGAGCGCAGACTTCGAATCCATCCACAACCACTACGAGCGGATCATCTTCGAGGCCGTATCGACCTCGGCCGGCAACTATCCGCAGATCCCGCGTGACCTGTTGGCCGACGTGGCCTGCGTGGCCTTGAACCGGCTGCCACCGCGCTACATCCGCCACGACGTCGATCTGGTTTTCTACCTCACCGAAAACGAACGCGCCCACAACGAAGTGGCCATCGCCGAAGCAGTGAAATACGCGTTCGAGTTCGTGCAGGCGCGCAACGCGATGCGCGCGCGTGTCTAGCGCCCCTTGAACCGTGCCGCGCGCTTCTCGACGAAGGAGCGCACGCCCTCGGCCCAGTCTTCGCTCGCGAAGATGCGTTGGCTGATGGCCCCGAAGTCGGCCACCGCCGCAGCCGGCCCTTCTTCGACCGCCTTGATGGCATTCAGGCGCGTGGCGATCACAGCCAGCGGTGCCTGCTCGGCAATGCGTTGCGCAATGGCGAGCGCCTCGTCGAGCACCTGCGCGTTGGGCACGAGCTTCTGAACGAAGTTGAGGCGGAACGCGGTCGCGCTATCGAACTCGTCACCGGTCAGCAAGTACAACATCGCGTTGCCCAAGCCTGCACGCTCAGACATGCGCAAGGTCGCGCCCGCGCCGGGCATCAAGCCGCGTTGCACTTCCTTCTGGCAAAAGCGGCAATCGTCGCCGGCCACCACGATGTCGGCGCCCAGCATCAGCTCGATGCCGACCGTGAAGCAGATGCCCTTCACTGCGGCGATCACCGGCTTGGTACGGCGGCGGTAGCCGGGCTTGCCGAAATCGTGCGGCTCGACCATGCCTTCGGGGATCAGCTTCTCGCCGCGCTCCAGAGCGGCCTGCACCGAGGGCATGTCGAGCCCTGCAGTGAAGTGGTCGCCCATCGCATGCAACACGCCGACGCGCAACTCGGGCTCGTCGTCGAGCCGGGTGTAGGCCTCGCCCAGCTGGCGAAACATCTCGGGCGTCCAGCCATTGCGCTTGGCCGGGCGGTTGATGCCGATCAGCAGCACGTTGCCGACCACCTGCGTGTCGATGCAACCTTCGGGCGGGGGCGGTGTGGTGGCGTGGATCTGCATAGGGTTTTCGCGTAGAGCTTCGAGGTCGGCCTGAATCATCCGACAGCCGAGGCTCAAACGGTGACCCGCACGCGACTGCGGCCCTCAAAGCTTCGGCCTATCCTGTTGCTCTTGTCCGTTGCGTCGAAAGGCTTCTGCGATGCCCGCTCCCTTCCCCGACACACCCGCGCCCGCTCTGTGCGGCCCACTGCGCCAACCGCGCCAGATGCTGGCCGACCAAACCTACGACGGCCACCTGTCCATTCACGACGACAAGACCGCCGAAGACCTGGGCCTTCGCGCCGGCCCGATCGAAGGGCCCACGCACTTCAGCCAGTTCGACCCGCTGCTGTTTCAGATCTTCGGCCAGGCCTGGTTCGAGAGCGGCTGCATCAGCTCGCACTACCAGAACATGGTGGTTGAAGGCGAAGAGGTGCGCGCCTTCGTACAGCCTCCGGCCGCTGGCGAACGTGTGCTGCGCATCTGGGCCGAGAAGCGCGACGGCACGCCGGTGCTCACTGGCACCGCCTCGGTCGGTGACGTGCCCGACACGGCCCATGAGATCCCGCAGCGCATTGCCAAGCTGCGCCCCGCCACCGGCCTGGTGATCAACCGCGACCTGAAGGTCGGCCAGCGCGGTGCAGCCAAGGAAACCATCGCGATGGGCTTCGACCAGCACATGGGCGGCCACTACCCGTTCACACTGGCGAACAAGCTCAAGGTCATCACCGAGCCCTCGCCCTGGTACACGCCCGAAGGCGGCGCCTCGTCGCCATGGGGCCGCGCCATCATCCCGATCGAGATGATCAGCGTGCTGCTTGGCAGCAGCATCGACAAGGCGGAGTTTCGCGGCCGCAGACCGGCGGTCGGGCTGTTCGCAGGGCAGCAGATCCGCCTGGTGAAAGGGCCATTGTTCGTAGGCCAGGCCTACGACCTCGAACGCGAAATCATCGCGCTCAGCGAAAGCGCCCGCACCGAGTCGTGCTGGATGCGGACTCAGGTCTACGAGGCCGGCACGCGCAAGCTCGTGGCCGAGATGATCCTCAACAGCGCCACGCTGAAGGCGTCATACGCCGACTACGACAAAGACGCCCGCGAACTGGGCCTCGCGAAGTGAACCTTGGAGACACAAGCATGAGCACACGCGACACCGGAACCCCCGACCTGCTGGCCGACCTCGACGAAGGCGTGCTGACGCTCACCATGAACCGCCCCGATGCGCGCAACGCCCTGTCGCGCCCCATGGTGCTGGCGTTGCAACAACAGCTGGTCGACGCCGAGTTCAACCCCGCTGTGCGCTGCATCGTGCTCACCGGCGCAGGCAAAGGCTTTTGCGCGGGCGGCGATGTGAAGGGCATGGCGGCCGCGGGCGATGGCACCGTTGGCCAACGCACCATCGATGAAGCCATCCACCAGCAGCGCCACAACCAGCGAGAGACCGCAGGGCGGCTCTTCAAGATGCCCAAGCCGACCATCGCCGCCATCCCCGGCCCAGCAGCGGGCGCCGGTCTGGCGCTGGCTCTTGCTTGCGACCTGCGTGTGATGGCCAGCACCGCCATCATGACCACCGCCTTCGCGCGTGTGGGCTTCTCGGGTGACTACGGCGGCACCTATTTCATGACGCAACTCGTCGGTGCCGGCAAGGCGCGCGAGTTGTTCTTGCTCAGCGAGCGGGTGTCGGCCGAAGAAGCGCTGCGCATCGGCCTCACCAACTGGGTGTGCCCGCCCGAAGCCCTGGCCGAGCGTGCCCGCGAGATCGCACGCCGCCTGGCGGCAGGGCCCACCGTGGCCTATCGCTACATGAAAGAAAACCTCAACCGCGCGATGGCGGGTGAGGTCGATGAGTGCCTGGATCTGGAGGCCACGCACCAGATCCACACCGGCCAGACCGAAGACCACCGTGAGGCCGCACGCGCTTTCGTCGACAAGCGCGAGCCGGTGTTCAAAGGCCGCTGATGCAAGCCATGACACGCGATGCGGCCATCGCCGCCCTCACCGCTCCCGGCCAGCCGGGCGAGCTGGAAGACATCGTGGTGAAAGGTCGTCGCCTGCGCGCCTTCAAGAACGCGCCGCCCACGCTGCGGGCCTACTACGAGGCCTACGTTACCGAGTTGCCCTTTCTCGTCTATGAAAACGAGCGCCTGACGTTTGCGCAAGCCTGGCAACAGGCCTCGCGCATCGGCCACCTGCTGGTGCATGGGTGCGGTGTGAAGCCCGGCGATCGCGTGGCCATCTCGATGCGCAACTACCCCGAGTGGATGCTGGCCTTCAGCGCCATCACGTCCATCGGTGCGGTGGCGGTCGCGATGAACGCTCACTGGCAAGCCGACGAGATGGCCTATGGCCTCACCGACTGCGGTGCCAAGGCACTGTTCGCCGACCCCGAGCGGCTCGACCGCCTGGCCCAGCGCCCACCCATCGCCGGCTTGCACGTGCTGGCGGTACGAGCCACCCCATTGCCACCCGGCGCACGCGATCTGAAGGCGGCCACCGAGGCCTTGGGCGACGTGCCCATGCCACGGGTCGCCATCCAGCCCGACGACCTGGCCATCATGCTGTACACCTCGGGCTCGAGCGGGCGGCCCAAGGGTGTGCCGTCGACGCACCGCATGGTGTTGTCGGCCTTGCTTTCGTGGGAGCTCGACTACGCCATCTTCGACGCGGTGGCCGGCGTGGAGCGCCCCGTGCCGACCGAGCAAGGCGGCACGCTGTTGGCGGTGCCGCTGTTTCACGTGACCGGGCTGCATTCGTCTTATCTCACTAGCTACCGCCTGCAGCGGCGCATCGTCAGCATGTACCGCTGGGATGCAGAGAAGGCCGCCGAGCTGATCGACCGCGAGCGCTTGACCTCACTCACCGGCCCGGCCGCCGTCACGGGCGACCTGGTGCGCGTGGCGCAGTCAGGTCGCTATCGCCTTGGCACGCTCGCCTCGCTCGGCGGCGGCGGCGCACCGCGCGCGCCCGAGCAAGTGAAGCAGATCAAGTCGAGCTTCGCCCAGGCCGCGCCCAACATCGGCTGGGGCATGACCGAGACCAATGCGATCGGCACCGGCATCGTCGGTGAAGACTACGTGGCCCACCCCAGCAGCTCGGGCCGCTGCTCGCAGGTGCTTCAGATCCGCGTCACCGACGAAACCGGCCGCGTGCTGCCCGCCGGCGAGCGCGGCGAGTTGTGGGTGCGCGGCACTTCGGTGTTCACCGGCTACTGGAACCTGCCCGAAGCCAATGCGCAGTCTTTCGACGGCGACTGGTTCCGCACCGGCGACGTCGCGGTGATCGACGCCGAGGGCTACCTCTACATCGTCGACCGCATCAAGGACCTGATCATCCGCGGCGGCGAAAACATCGGCTGCGGTGCCGTCGAGGCCGCGCTGCTGATGCACCCCGACGTGCACGAGGCGTCGGTGTATGCCGTGCCTGACGAACGCCTCGGCGAAGAAGTCGGCGCCACGGTGCACGGCAGTCCCAAGCTCGACCTCGATGCGCTGCGCAGCTTTCTCGAAGGCCAGCTCGCGCGCTTCGAGATGCCGCGCTACATCCTGAAGTCCGACCAGCCGCTGCCACGCACACCCTCCGGCAAGATCCTCAAACGCCAGATCCGCGAAACCGCCGTCAAACACCTACTGTCAAAGGACGCCTCATGAAGACCCGCATCACCGACATGTTCGGCATCCAGCACCCCATCATCCAGGGCGGCATGCACTACGTCGGCTTTGCCGAGATGGCGGCGGCCGTGTCGAACGCCGGTGGTCTGGGCCTCATCACCGGCCTCACGCAACGCAGCCCCGAGCTGCTGGCGAAAGAGATCGCGCGCTGCCGCGAAATGACGAACAAGCCCTTCGGCGTGAACCTCACCTTCCTGCCCATGGTGAACACGCCCGACTACCCCGGCTACATCCAAGCCATCATCGACGGCGGCGTGAAGGCGGTCGAGACGGCAGGCAACAACCCGCAGAAGTACCTGCCCGCGCTGAAGGAAGCCGGCGTCAAGGTGATCCACAAATGCACCTCGGTGCGCCATGCGCTGAAGGCCGAGGCCATCGGCTGCGACGCCGTGAGCGTCGACGGTTTCGAGTGCGGCGGCCACCCGGGTGAAGACGACGTGCCCAACTTCATCTTGTTGCCGCGTGCGGCCGAAGAGCTGAAGATCCCGTTCGTCGCCTCCGGCGGCATGGCCGACGGCCGTTCGCTGGTGGCCGCGCTCGCGCTCGGCGCCGATGGCATGAACATGGGCACACGTTTCATCGCGACGAAAGAAGCACCCGTGCACCAAAACGTGAAAGATGCCATCGTCGCCGCCAGCGAGCTCGACACGCGCCTCGTGATGCGCCCGCTGCGCAACACCGAGCGCGTGCTGAAGAACGCGGCCGTCGATCGCCTGCTGGAAAAAGAGCGCACGCTTGGCGCCGCGCTGACATTTGACGACATCGCGGCCGAGGTGGCCGGTGTCTACCCGCGCATCATGAAAGACGGCGAGATGGACTTGGGCGCGTGGTCATGCGGCATGGTCGCGGGCTTGATCCACGACGTGCCAACGGTGCAGGAGCTGATCGACCGCATCATGGCCGAAGCGCACTCGATCATCAGCCAGCGGCTGGCGCGTTTTGACGCGGCTTGAGCCCCCCTCCGTTCGGGCTGAGCCTGTCGAAGCCAGCGAGGTGCACAGCGACCCTTCGACAAGCTCAGGGCGAACGGGGGTGGAAGTGACTAGCGCCAGAGGCCCGTCGGCCCGTTGCCCAGCGGCTGCGGCTCACGCCGCGAGCGACCCGCCGGGCGCATCAGGATCGTCGGGAAACTCACCGGCAATGTCTGCGGAAAGTCGCGGCTGTAGTGCAGCCCACGGCTCTCGTGCCGCATCAAGGCCGAGCGCACGATCAGCTCGGCGCAGTCGACGAGATTGCGCAGCTCCAGCAAGTCACGCGTGACGCGAAAACTCCCGTAGTAGTCGTCGATCTCGCTGCGCAGCAAATGAATGCGGTGCAGCGCGCGCTCAAGCCGCTTGGTGGTGCGCACGATGCCGACGTAGTTCCACATCAACAAACGCAGCTCGTCCCAGTTGTGCGAAATGACGACTTGCTCGTCGGCGTTTTCCACCTTGCTCTCGTCCCAGGCCGGCAGCGGCGGGTGCGCGCCGTCGGCACGCGAGAGGATGTCATCGGCGCAGGTCTTGCCCAGCACCACACATTCGAGCAGCGAGTTGCTGGCCAGCCGGTTGGCGCCATGCAGGCCGGTGTAGGTGGTTTCGCCGACGGCATACAGCCCGGGGATGTCGCTGCGGCCCAGCAGGTCGGTGACCACACCGCCACAGGTGTAGTGCGCGGCGGGCACCACGGGAATGGGCTGCTGCGTGATGTCGATGCCGAGCTTCAGGCA
>NZ_JANOCG010000382.1:0-2622 GCF_031412075.1 Rhizobacter sp. | reverse complement strand
GCTGGCCGCGCAGGCTGAGCCGTTGGTACCGGCGGTGGTGCAGCGCCTTCAACAGCGCTTTCTGGAGCGCTGGCAAGAAGCCCTGGTCGCCACGGGCGCGGCGCAAACCATCTCGCGCGAAGCCCTTCAGGAGCGCGCGCTCAACGAAGCCGCCGCTTATTCCATCCGCATCGACGTTGCCGAAGAGCTGGCCCGCCTGCGTGCCCACACCGAAGAAATCGCCCGCCTGCTCAAGGCCGGCGGCGAGGTCGGCAAAAGGCTCGACTTCCTGATACAAGAGTTGCTGCGTGAAGCCAACACCCTGGGCTCCAAGTCATCGACGCTGGATCTGACCAACATCTCGGTGGAGATGAAAGTCCTGATCGAACAACTGCGCGAGCAAGTCCAGAATCTCGAGTGATGACCTCAGCAATGGACTACCCAGGCAACCTCTTCGTGGTCGCAGCGCCCAGCGGCGCTGGCAAGTCGAGCCTCGTCAACGCCTTGTTGCAGATGGATTCGCACCTGGTGGTGTCGATCTCGCACACCACCCGCCAACCGCGCGGGCAGGAACAGGAAGGCCGCGAGTACTTCTTCATCGAAGACGCTGTCTTCCGCGACAAGATCTCCCGTGGCGATTTCCTTGAGCATGCGCTGGTCCACGGCAACCGCTACGGCACCTCGCGCGCCGAGGTCGAAAAGCGCATCGCTGGCGGCGAAGACGTGATCCTGGAGATCGATTACCAAGGCGCCATTCAGATCAAGCAGATCTTTCCGAACGCTATTCTCATCTTCATCCTCCCTCCGAGCTGGGACGAACTGGCCCAACGCCTGACGCGGCGCGGGGAAGACCCCCCGCACGTCATCGCCAAGCGCCTGGCCAACGCCCGCATCGAGGTGGCCCAGGCCCAGTATTTCGACTTCGTTATAATCAATGCCTTGTTTGAAACGGCGCTGTTCGACCTGAAAGCGATCGTTCATTCGCAGCGACTCAAGTACGCTGCCCTGCGAAGAAGCAAGCCTGCTGTCTTTGCGGCCCTCAATCTCAGTTAGTCCGTTAGTACCCTCACCGGAGCACCTCCATGGCCCGCATCACCGTCGAAGACTGTCTCGTCAAGATCCCGAACCGCTTCCAGCTGGTGCTCGCAGCCACCTACCGTGCCCGCATGCTGAGCCAGGGCCACGCGCCCAAGATCGAAACCAAGAACAAGCCCGGTGTGACCGCGCTGCGCGAAATCGCCGCTGGCGAAGTCGGCATCGAGATGCTGCGCAAGGTGCCGCTCTGAGACTCACCTGACAAGCTTCAATCGCAACGGCCCTTCGGGGCCGTTTGCTTTTGGGGCGCCCGAACAAGGTCTTGCACGATCCGCGATAAATTCGGGGCATGGCCGGCCCCATCACCAACTGGATTCGCGACGCCGCCAGCGGCGTGGGCCGGCGCGTGCGCGAGCCGGCTGTGCCGGCGGCCACGAGTGACGCCGCAGCAGCCTCATTCGCCACGCTGACCAAGAAGCTCGACTACCTCGACGCCTCCGACATCAAGCGCGTGCGCGAGGCATACCGCTTTGCCGACGAGTCCCACCTGGGCCAGTTTCGCGCCAGCGGCGAGCCCTACATCACCCACCCCATCGCCGTGGCCGGCCTGTGCGCCGAATGGAAGCTCGACGCTCAAGCCATCATGGCCGCGCTGATGCACGACGCGATGGAAGACTGTGGCGTGACCAAGGTCGAGCTGATCGAACGTTTTGGCGCCGCCACCGCTGACCTGGTCGACGGCCTCACCAAGCTCGACAAGCTGCAGTTCTCCACCAAAGAAGAATCGCAGGCCGAGTCGTTCCGCAAGATGCTGTTGGCGATGGCGCGCGATGTGCGCGTGATCCTCATCAAGCTGGCCGACCGCTTGCACAACATGCGCACCATGGGCGCGATGGTGGCGGCCAAACGCATTCGCATCGCCCGCGAAACGCTCGATATTTACGCCCCCATCGCCCACCGCCTGGGCTTGAACCAGACCTACCGCGAGCTGCAGGAGCTGTCGTTCCAGCACCTCAAACACTGGCGGCATGCGGCCTTGTCCAAGGCGGTGCTGCGCGCGCGCGGTTACCGGCGTGACATCGTCGACCGCATCCAGCACGAGGTCGAGAAGGCCTTTGCCGACACCAAGCAAAAGGTGCAGGTTTTCGGCCGCGAAAAAACGCTGTACTCCATCTACGCCAAGATGCGCGACAAGCACCTGAGCTTTGCGCAGGTCAACGACATCTTCGGCTTTCGCATCGTGGTCAACACCTTGCCCGAGTGTTATATGGCGCTTGGCGTGCTGCACCAGCTCTACAAGCCGCTGCCGGGCCGCTTCAAGGATTACATCGCCATCCCCAAGGCCAACGGCTACCAGTCGCTGCACACCACGCTGGTGAGCCCGCTGGGCACGGCGGTGGAGTTCCAGATCCGCACCGAGCCCATGCACGCGGTGGCTGAAAAAGGCATCGCGGCGCACTGGATGTACAAGGTGGGCGGCAAAGGCCAGGCGCAGGATGCGCAGCGCCTGGGCGCGCTGTGGTTGCAATCGCTGGTCGATATTCAAGATGAGACGCGCGACGCGAGCGAGTTTCTCGAGCACGTGAAGATCGACCTCTTCCCCGACGC
>NZ_JANOCG010000381.1:0-17540 GCF_031412075.1 Rhizobacter sp. | reverse complement strand
CCGTGAGCCGAAGATGCCATCAGGCAGAGGCCCCATCGCCGTCTCGCCCGCTTTCTTCGGGAAGACCTTTGAGTATTCCTCCCAGTCGAGCGCGATCGAGATGGCCTGGCGCAGCTTGCGGTTGCGCGCCTGCTGCTCGGGTGTGTCGCCCTTGCCGATGGTCGGGTCGAGCATGTTGAAGCCGATGATCCAGTTCTGCACGTCGGCAAACTTGGGCAGGCGAAAGCCCTTCTTCTCGTACTCCTTGCGCACCTCTTCGGAGTCTTGCATCGCGACGAGGTAGTCGAGGCCGGTGTCGGTGCGCTCGAAGACTTCGATGTCATAGAAGCCTTGGCGGAACTTGCCCTTCTGCGGCACGGCCTCGCGCTCGATGGTGGAGACGAAGGTGTCGATGAACGGCATGCGTTTGCCGCAGTCATCGAGCAGGCCCGCCTCCTTGTCGCCGGGCATGCCTTCGCAGGGATACGGCTCGCCACGGTAGTTGGGGTTGCGCTTCATCACGTGGCGCCTGTCCTTGACGAACTCGGTCATCATGTATGCGCCTGTGCCGACCGGCCAGGTGTCGAGCGTGAGCCCCACCTCGGCCATTCCGGGCTGGGCGTAGAACGCATCGGCTTCCCAGGGCACCGGCGCCAGGAAGGTCATGGCCATCCAGTAGTTCCACTGCGGATACTTGCCGTTGATGCGGATGCGCAGCAGATGTTTCTCGGGCGCGGTGGCACCGGCCAGCGGCCAGCGGCGGAAGTCGAGAAACGGCTTGTCGAGGCTGGAGGGGTCGAGGCCCTGGCGCAGCTTGACGTCTTCGGCCTTGACCAGGGAGATGTAGTCCTTCAGGCCCACCACGTACTCGGAGAAGATGCCGGCGATCGGTGTGGTGATGCGGGTGGTGGCGTGGCGCTTGAGCGCGTAGACGAAGTCTTCGGCCACCAGTTCGCGGGTGCCTTGCTGCTCGAACTGCAGCGGAGACACGCGCTGGCCCAGCTCGCCCGGTTTCAGGGCGTGGTACGCATGAGTGCCCTGCGCATCGCGCGCAAACGCCGGGTGCGGCTGGTACATGATCCCCGGCTTGATGGGGATGTTGTAGACACTTTCGGCTACCAGCTCGCCGGGGGCGTCGGCGGGCAATGGCTTGCCGGCCTTGTCGAGGTAGAGGGGCGTCACCACGGCCTGCGCGGCCTTGGGCACCAGAACGAAGGGGCGCTTCAGGTAGTGGTACCCGTAGAGCGGCTCGTAGATCTGGTAGGTGTACGGCGTGTCGTTCGACCAGTACGACGCGGTCGGGTCGAGGTGACGCGGCGAGTTCTCGATGACGGCCGAAGTCGAGGTGTTGGTGGCGGCCATGCCATCGGGCCATGGGCTGTTGTTGCAACCTGCGAGGGCCGCGGTAAATGCCACCAAGGGCGCGGCCCACAGCCACGCATGCAGTCGACGCAATGAAGCGCCCATGAAATCTCTCCGGCTCCTGCCTTCGCACCGTGCGGATAGACCGTGCGACGACAAACAAATAAAAGCGCCTGCGGTAACAACCGGGTTTTGCCCGTTGCTGCACGTTGGCGAGCTGCGGATTCTAGGTGCAGCCCCGCTGCAAGCGCCTCAGGGTAATCCGTGCGTCTTTTCAGGGAGCACTACCAGCCTATGAGCACATCCCGTGCCTGCACGAGCAAAGTCACCTTGGCGCCCACCGGCAGGGTGACCTTGGTCGGCACGTGGCCGAAAGGCAGGCCAGTGAAGATCGGGGTCTTGGTGACCGAGCGCAGGTAGGCGATGGCTGCCTTGAGGCTGTAGCCCCGGTCGAGCGGCGACTTCCTGAACTCGGTGAATGCGCCCAGCACGATGGCCTTTTGCGCCTCGAGTACGCCCGCCTGATGCAGCTGCAGCAGGTTGCGCTCGATGCGGTACGGGTGTTCGTTGACGTCTTCCAGGAACAGGATGCCGCCCTTGACCTTGGGCCAGTGCTTGGTTCCGAGCAAGCTGTTGAGCACACACAGGTTGCCGCCCCACAGCGTGCCCTTCACTTCGAGCCCGTCGAAGCCGGCCTCGGTGCGAAAGCCCACGGCTTCGAGCGCGCCACTCATCGCCTCAGCAAAGCAGTCGGACGTGACCTCATCAAGCGTGTCGTCGCCGAAGTCACCGCAGGCGAGCGGGCCGGCCCAGCTTCGCCGGCCGGTGTGGGCGAGCAGGCCCAGTTGCAAGGCCGTCATGTCGCTGTAGCCCACCCAGTGCGTGCCTTGGTCAACGCTCTTGGCAATGAGCTTCCAGTCGATGCGGTCGAGCAGCCGGGTCAACCCATAGCCACCGCGGGTGGCCAGGGCGATGCCCGGCGCCTCAGCGGCCACACGGTGCAACGCGGCCAGACGGGTTTCGTCGTCGCCGCCAAAACGCTGGTGGCGCGCCAGCGCGGCTTCGTCGATGTGCACGTGAAAGCCCATGCTGCCCAGGCGCTTCGCCGCCAGCCGCAGCGGCGCGGCCTTGGCCAGCACGCCAGCGGGCGTGAACAGGGTCAGCGTATTCGCCGACGGCGCGTCACTGTGGTCAGGGTGATGGTGGTGGCTCAATTTCCAGAACCTCTCCGGTCGGGATGGCGGGGGTGTCGTCGAAGGCCGACGATTCGGTGGCGGGGCCACCATGACGTTGGCGATACAGCTCGCGGCGCTGGGCAAAGAAGTCGCTGAGCACGGTTCCACATTCCTGCCCCAGCACGCCGCCCAACACCTTGGTGTGGTGGTTGAGCTGGGTGTGCCCAAACAGATCAACCACCGACCCGGCGGCGCCGCCTTTGGGGTCTGCGGCACCGAACACCACGCGTTTAAATCGGGCATGCATCAGCGCCATCGCACACATGGCGCATGGTTCCAGCGTGACGTAAATCTCGCACTCCGGCAGCCGGTAGTTGCCGAGCAAGATGGCCGCGTGCCGCAGCGCCACGATCTCGGCGTGGGCGGTCGGGTCGTGCTCGGTGACCGGTCGGTTGTAGCCCGTGGCGATGACCTGCCCGGCCCGCATGACCACCGCACCGATCGGCACTTCTCCGACCAGCATCGCGTTTTGCGCCTGGTCGAGCGCAATGCGCATCGCCTGCTCATCCGCGGGCGTGATGCTCGTGACGGTGCTGGTGCGCTGGGGGTTGAGCGCCCATCGGCCCAACACGATGTGCCGCGTCTGCCCGAGCAGGCTGTGGATGAGCACGAACTCGTTTGCTTCCCAACTCACCGGCTCGACCGCACGCTCCTCGACGAGTTGATCGTCGTACAGCAAGGTGACATGCGGGACAAATTTGGGTTGCACCCAGCTTCCGAGAATCGTCCTCTTCATCGCAGCCCCAAGCGACTGCTGCAAGGCGGTGAGGTCTCTCAAGCCATCGCCACCCCTCAGGACGAAGGGCTTGCGGTCGGGCCGGCCTTTGAAGCTCGCGGCTGACTCAAAGCAGACGTCGAACGATTCCATCTGCACGCGGGAGGCGGCCTCCGTCGCTGCAGCAACGATGTCCGGGCGCAGCCCGACGTAGTCGCCCAGGTGGTGCAAGGTGATGTGAAAGCGGTCGGTCTGCAGCGGCCGGCCCTTGAGCCCGAGTTCGGTCTGCAAGCCCTTGGCCAGATCTGCAATCCTTTGCGCGGCGTCGGCCGAAGGCAGCACCGCGAAGAACAGACGATCCGTCGGCTGAGGCGCCGAATCGATGCCAAACAAGGAAGGCTGAGCGCCAGAGCCCGTCACCTTCACTCCCACTCGATCGTGGCCGGAGGTTTGCTTGACACGTCGTAGGTGACCCGGTTGATGCCACGCACCTCGTTGATGATGCGGCTCGACACCTTCTTCAGCAGCGAATACGGCAGCTCGGCCCAGTCGGCGGTCATGAAGTCGCTGGTCTGCACGGCACGCAAGGCGACCACGTAGTCGTAGGTGCGACCGTCACCCATCACGCCCACACTCTTGACGGGCAGGAACACCGCAAACGCCTGGCTGGTGAGGTCGTACCAGCTCTTGCCGCTGGCTTCGTCGCGGGCATTGCGCAGCTCTTCGATGAAGATCGCATCGGCGCGGCGCAGCAGGTCGGCGTACTCCTGCTTCACTTCGCCCAGAATGCGCACGCCCAGGCCGGGGCCGGGGAACGGGTGGCGGTAGACCATGTGGGGCGGCAGGCCGAGGGCAATGCCCAACTCGCGCACTTCGTCCTTGAACAGCTCGCGCAGGGGCTCCAGCAGCTTCAGACCCAAGGTCTCGGGCAAACCACCCACGTTGTGGTGACTCTTGATCGAGGTCGCCTTCTTGGTCTTGGCGCCACCGCTCTCGACCACATCGGGGTAGATCGTGCCCTGGGCCAGCCACTTGGCAGATTGGAGCTTCTTGGCCTCGGCCTGGAAGACTTCGACAAACTCGCGGCCGATGATCTTGCGCTTGGCCTCGGGGTCGGTCACGCCGGCCAGGTCGCCGAGGAACTTGGCGCTGGCGTCGACGCGGATCACTTTCGCGTGCAACTGGCCAGCAAACATGTCCATCACCATGTCGCCTTCGTTCAGGCGCAACAGGCCGTGGTCGACAAACACGCAGGTGAGCTGGTCACCGATGGCGCGGTGGATCAGCGCAGCGGCCACGCTCGAATCGACGCCCCCGCTCAGGCCCAGGATCACTTCTTCCGAGCCGACCTGCTCGCGGATGCGCGCCACCACCTCGTCGACGTAGTTGCCCATCACCCAATCGGGTTTGGCGCCCGCGATGTCGAGCACAAAGCGGTTGAGCAGCTCGCGGCCTTTCACCGTGTGGGTGACTTCGGGGTGGAACTGCACGGCGTAGTAGCCACGCGATTCGTCGGCCATGCCGGCGATCGGGCAGCTGGGCGTCGACGCCATCAGCTTGAAGCCGGGTGGCAGCTCGGTGACCTTGTCGCCGTGGCTCATCCAGACCTTGAGCATGCCGTGGCCTTCAGGCGTGGCGAAGTCCTCAATGCCTTGCAGCAACTGGGTGTGGCCATGCGCCCTCACCTCGGCATAACCAAACTCGCGGTGCGTGCTGGCCTCGACCTTGCCGCCTTGTTGCACCGCCATCGTGAACATGCCGTAGCAGATGCCCAGCACCGGCACGCCCGATTCCCACACCGCTTGCGGGGCACGCAGGTCGTGCTCTTCGTAGGTGCTGGCGTGGCTGCCCGACAAGATGATGCCCTTGGGCTTGAACTCGCGGATGAACGCGTCGCTCACGTCGTTGGGGTGGATCTCGCAGTACACGTGGGCTTCGCGCACGCGCCGCGCGATCAGCTGGGTGACCTGGGAACCGAAATCGAGGATGAGGATCTTGTCGTGCATGGTGAGGTTTCAAGCGTGGGGCAAGGGCGCGAGCTCAATGGGCCGCCGCGAGAAGTGCCACAGCGCGACGGCGGTGGAACAGGCCATGAGCAAAGCGCAAAGGAAAAACGGGGCACCGATGCGCCAGTCGTCGCGCGGCAGGTGAGACACCACTCCCAGCAGCGGCGCGCCAATCACCGGGGCCAGCACCGCCATCAAGCTGTTGAGCGACGACATCGAGCCCATGGTCTGGCCCTGGTTCTTGGCGTCGGCCGCATTGGAAACCAGGCTTTGAACCGACGCCGTGACGGTGAAGCCGAAGATGTTCAAGGCGATCACGGCATACATCATCCAGCCCTGCGTGGCCAGCGCCCACAGGGTGAAGGTCATGGTGCTGGAGATCAAACCGAACACGGCCAGCCGCTTGGCGCCAAACCGCGCCAGCAGGCGCTTGAGCAAGACACCTTGCACCAGCACCGAAACCGCCCCAACGGCAAACAAGGACCAGCCGTTTTCGAGCGGCCCCCAGCCATAGCGCAAGCCGGTGTAAAGAACCCAGGTGGTGCGGAGCACGGCGTCGGTCAAAGCCCCGAACGCAATCACCAGCACCAGCGGGCCCACACCTTTGAGTTGGGCGAGCTGCTTCAGCGAGCGGATCGGGTTGGCCGATTGCCATGACATTGGCCGGCGCTGCGACGGCGGCAGGGATTCGGGCAAAACGAAGTAGCCGTATGCCAGGTTGAGCAAGGCGAGCGCGCCCGCCGCAAAGAACGGCAGGCGAATGTCGATGGCGCCCAGCAAGCCGCCCATCACCGGGCCGAGGATGAAGCCCAGCCCGAACATCGCACCCAACTGGCCAAAACGCTTGGCCCGGTCTTCGGGCGCCGTGATGTCGGCCACGTAGGCATTGGCCACGCTGGCGTTGGCCTGCAGCGCACCGCTGACCAAGCGGATGGCGATCAGCATCCACATCTGCGTGGCGAGTGCCGTCGCAAAGAAGCTGAAAGCAAACCCGCAAAACCCGAGCAGCAGCACCGGCCGGCGGCCGAATTGATCGGACAGCCCGCCCAGGATGGGCGCGAAGAAGAAGTTCGCCACCCCAAAGGCGAGCATGATGGCGCCGTACCAGAACGCCTGCTCGCTGCGGTCGGTGGTGAACTGCCCGACCAGCTCGGGCAGCACCGGGATGATGAGCCCGATCGACACCATGTCGATCAGCACCGTCAACAAGATGAAGCGCATGGCCGCGGGGCGACCCACGGCGGTGTCAACGGTGCTTGAACTCAAAGGCTTCATCGACGCAGGCTTGGCCCCGCGTCACTCCATGCGGTAGTTGGGCGCTTCTTTGGTGATCTGCACGTCGTGCACATGGCTCTCGCGGATGCCTGCCGAAGTGATCTCGACAAACTCGGCCTTGCTGCGCAGCTCGTCGATGCTGGCGCAGCCGCAATAGCCCATCGATGCACGCAAGCCACCGGCCATCTGGAACACGATGCTGACCATCGAGCCCTTGTACGGCACGCGGCCCTCGATGCCTTCGGGCACCAGCTTGTCGGCGTTGGGGTTGGCGCCGGTGTTGTCTTGAAAGTAGCGGTCGGCCGAACCCTGCTGCATGGCGCCGATGGAGCCCATGCCGCGGTAGCTTTTGTAGCTGCGCCCCTGGAACAGCACGATCTCGCCCGGCGCCTCTTCGGTGCCGGCGAACATGCCGCCCATCATCACGGTGTTGGCACCGGCGGCAATCGCCTTGGCGATGTCCCCGGAGTAGCGCACGCCGCCGTCGGCGATGAGTGGCACGCCGGTGCCCGCAAGGGCCTTGGCGACGTTGTCGATGGCCGTGATCTGCGGCACGCCCACACCCGCCACGATGCGGGTGGTGCAGATGGAGCCGGGGCCGATGCCGACCTTGACCCCATCGGCGCCTACATCGGCCAGCGCCAGCGCGGCGGCGCCGGTGGCGATGTTGCCGCCGATCACGTCGACCTACGGGAAGTTTTGCTTGACCCAGCGCACACGCTCGATCACACCGGCGCTGTGGCCGTGGGCGGTGTCGACCACGAGGACGTCGACGCCGGCCTTGACGAGCAACTCGACACGCTCTTCGGTGCCCTCACCCACGCCCACCGCCGCACCGACGCGCAGCTTGCCCTGGGCATCACGCGCGGCGTTGGGGAAGTTGGTCTGCTTGGTGATGTCTTTCACCGTGAACAGGCCGCGCAACTCGAAGGCGTCGTTGACGACGACCACGCGCTCCAGCTTGTGCTTGTGCATCAAGGCCTTGGCCTCGGCCAGCGTGGCGCCGTCGCGCACGGTGATGAGCCGCTCGCGCGGCGTCATGATCTCGCGCACGGGGATGTCCATGCGCGTCTCGAAGCGCAGGTCTCGGCCGGTGACGATGCCCACCACCTTGCCGTCTTCCAGCACCGGGAAACCCGAGATGCCGTGCTGGCGCGAGAGGTTGATCACGTCACGCACCGGCACGCCGGGCGAGATGGTGATCGGGTCGCGCAGCACGCCCGACTCGTAGCGCTTCACGCGCGCCACCTCGGCAGCTTGCTGCTTGGGCGAGAGGTTTTTATGGACGATCCCGATGCCACCCTCTTGCGCGATGGCGATGGCCAAGCGCGCTTCCGTCACCGTGTCCATGGCGGCAGACACCAAGGGCAGGTTCAGGCGGATGTTGCGGGAAAACTGGGTGGAAAGCGTGGTGTCGCGTGGCAACACCTGAGAGAAAGCCGGCACCAACAACACATCGTCGAAGGTGAGCGCTTTGCCTAGAAGGCGCATGAGGAAGCTCCTGACGCAAAAGCGAATTATACGGATCGCCAAACCTTCGGCCTGAACGCAACCTGTTGCCTTGCGAATCACGCACTTGGTAACACCTCTGGCAATAGTTCACGAAATGCGCGAGCACGTGGCGACAAGCGCTGGCAAAACCAGACAAGGCCCTTCGGCGATGCGCTCCTGCCCCATCCGCACGACTACACTTTCGGGATGAAATCTGCTCGCGAATTCTCTGCTGTGCGACTCGCCGTTGTGGCGCTCGGAGCACTCGTGACAATCAGCTTGAGCCAGCCGGCTTTTGCTCAGTGGAAATGGAAAGACCAGAGCGGTCGCGTGCAGTACAGCGACCTGCCTCCGCCGCAGTCGGTGAAGGAAGCCGACATTCTTCAGCGACCCAGCGGAAGCGCCCGCAAGGCCGCACCGACTTTCGCCCCGGGTAGCGCACAAGCTGCCGCAGCGGCGCTGGGTGCGTCAGCAGCGGCCTCGGCGGCGGCAAGCGGCCCGGCCAAGGCGGTCGAACCCGAACTCGAAGCCAAGCGCCGCAAGGCTGCGGAAGAAGAAACCGCCAAACGCCGCGCCGAAGAAGAAAAGCAAAACGCCGCCCGCGCCGACAACTGCATGCGAGCCAAGGCCCAGTTGCGAGCGCTTGACGACGGCATGCGCATGGCACGGGTCAATGCCAAGGGAGAGCGGGAAATTCTTGACGACAAGGCCCGTGCCGAAGAGAGCAAGCGCGCCCGCGACATCGTCAGCTCCGACTGCAAGTAAGCCGGGTGACACTCCTGCGTCAGGGCTTGGCCTTGGCGCGGTGGCTCTGGTAGCGCTGGCGCCGGGCCTCTTTCGGGTCGACACGCAGCGGCCGGTAAATCTCGACGCGATCGTGTTCGCGCAGCGGGTCGCTCAAAGCGCGTTGTTTACCCCACACCCCGGGCACCAGCCCCTCCAAGGCCAGCCCGGGGAAGGCTTCGGACACCGCATCACCCACGGTGCTGCCCTCTGGCAGGCACAGCGCCACCCGATTCACGACGCCGGCAGCCGGGCTGTAGGCCACCTCGATCAGCAGACCCGTCACGGTTTCAGCGTTCGCCATACACCTGCTCCGCACGTTTGACGAAGGCATCGACGAAGGTGTTGGCCACCCGGTCGAACACCGGGCTCACCACCAGCTCCAGCGGGCGGTTGGCAAAGGCGTAACGCATGTCGAACTCGATCTTGCAGGCCGGCTCGTCGCTGCCGCCCAGGGCCAGCGGCACAAAGCGCCAAGCACCTTCGAGCACCGAGAACGGCCCGTCGACCAGAGCCACCAACACACTGCTGTCGGCCACATGGGTGTTGCGGGTGGTGAAGGTGTGGCGCAGGCCACCGTAGGCCAGGTGCAAACGGGCGGTCATGCCCGACTCGTCAACAGTCAGCACCTCGGCCTTTTCGCACCAGGGCAGGAACCGCGGATAGTCGGGTACCGCGGTGACCAGCGCGTACATCTCCGGGGCCGAATACGAGAGAAGAACTGACTTCTTGATGTGCTTCATACAATGGGCCGATTGTATTGACGGCCTTTTGCCTCATCTCACCTTCATGTCGATTGCCGAAAACCGCCGCGCCCGTTTTGACTACCACCTCGAAGAGAAGTACGAGGCCGGCATGGTGCTGCAAGGCTGGGAGATCAAGGCCATCCGCGCCGGCCAGGTGCAGCTGACCGACGGCTACGTGGTCATTCGCAATGGCGAGCTCCACCTCATTGGCTGCCGCATCAACGCGCTGCGCAGTGCCTCCACCCACATCAGCCCGGAGGCCGACCGCACCAAGAAGCTCTTGATGCACAAGGCTGAGATCAAGCGACTGATCGGCAAGGTGGAGCAAAAAGGCTTCACCTTGGTGCCGCTCGACTTGCACTACAAGGACGGGCGAGTCAAAGCCGAGATTGCGCTGGCCAAGGGCAAGGCCGAGCACGACAAGCGAAACACCGAAAAAGAACGTGATTGGAACCGTGAGAAGGGACGTCTGATGAGACACAAAGTCTCATCCAAAGACTGATCACGGCCCGAGTGCGTGCAGCGCCTGCTGGCAGTCGGCGATCAGATCCGCCGGTGCTTCCAGCCCCACCGAGAATCGGACCAGCACACCGCGGTACGCCGGCTCCTCGCGCATCACGGCGAGGTTGTAGGGCACGGCCAGGCTCACCGGCCCGGCCCATGAGTAGCCCAGCTTGAACAGGCGCAGCGCATCGAGGAAGGCGTACACCTGCTCGGTGGCATACCGCTCGTTGAACACCACCGAGAAGAGGCCTGCGGCGCGGGTGCACAGCTTTTTCCAGCATTCGTGCCCTGGCGCGCCGGGGATGGCCGGGTGTAGCACCTGTATCACCTCGCGGCGCTGTGACCACCAGGCCGCCAACGAGCGTGCCGCAGCGTCGTGGGCGTCGTAGCGCAGGGGCAACGAGGGCAAGGAGCGCAACACGAGTTCGATGTCATTCGCCCCGACACCCCAGCCCATGCGCATGTGGCAAAACTTGAGCCTGAGGTGCAAGGCTTCGTCGCAGGTGGTCACCGAACCCATCAGCACGTCACCGCCGCCCGATGCGTACTTGGTCAGGGCCTGCACCGAGATGTCGACCCCCAGCGGCTCGCCGTCGGGCGTCAGGTCGAAGGGGTTGAATGCAAGGCCGGCACCCCAGGTGTTGTCGAGCGCCGTGGTGACGCCACGTTCGCGCGCCACCTTCACCAGCGCCGGCAGGTTGGGGAACTCCATCGTCACCGAGCCCGCCGCCTCCAGCCACACGAGCTTGGTTTGCGGTGTGATCAGCGCGGCCAGGCCCAGCGCGTCCATCGGGTTGTAGAAGCGATGGGTGATGCCCCAGGCGGCCAGCTCGTTGCGCGCGAGTTCCTTGTTGGGCCCGTAGGCGTTTTCCGGGATCAGCACCTCGTCGCCCTGCTTGAGCAAGGCCATGTCGACCAGCGTGATCGTGGCCAGGCCGCTGGGCACCAGCAGAGTCTGCACGCCACCTTCGAGGGTGGCGATGCGTTCTTCGAGCGTGAACGAGGTCGGCGTACCGTGGAGCCCGTAGGTGTAGCCGGCTTTGGAGCGCCAGCTGCGCGCCTGCAGCGCCGCCACGTTGGGGAAGATGACGGTCGACGCTTTGTGCACCCCGGGCGCCACCGCCCCGAAGCCGTCAGGCGGCACGTAGGGGTGGTGGATCAGGCCGGTGCGCTTGTCGTGGGTCATACCTTGGGTCAAATCGGCTGGGCGATGAGGTCGTGGCCTTGCGTGCCGACGATGCGCGCCCTGGTGAACTCACCCACCTTCAGCGTCTTGGACGCCTTCTCGGGCGGCAAGAGCTTCACACTGCCATCGATCTCAGGCGCATCGGCATAACTGCGGCCCAGCCCCCCCTTGCGGCCGAGCGCCGGGGCGGAGTCGACCAGAACCTGCATCGTTGCGCCGACGCGGCCGCGCAATTTGGCGGCCGACACCTCTTCGGCCACCGCCATGAAACGCGCCCTTCTCTCTTCTCGCAGCTCGGCCGGCACCGCGTCGGGCAACTCGTTGGCCGTGGCGCCCTTGACTGGCGAATACGCAAAACAACCCGCGCGATCGATCTGCGCTTCGCGCATGAAGCCGAGCAGGTGGTCGAACTCTTGTTCGGTCTCGCCGGGGAAACCGGCGATGAAGGTGCTGCGCACCACCAGCTCGGGGCAGATCTCGCGCCAGCGTTGCAGGCGGTCGAGGTTCTTTTCGCCGTTGGCCGGGCGCTTCATGCGCTTGAGCACGTCGGGGTGCGAGTGCTGGAAGGGCACGTCGAGGTACGGCAGGATCAAACCCTGCGCCATCAGCGGCAACACCTCGTCGACGTGCGGGTACGGGTAGACGTAGTGCAGGCGAACCCAGGCGCCGTGCTGCGCGGCGAGCTCTCCGAGCTTCTCGCACAGGTCGAGCATGCGGGTCTTGACGGGTTTGCCGTCCCAGAAGCCGGTGCGGTATTTCACGTCGACACCGTAGGCACTGGTGTCCTGGCTGATCACCAGCAGCTCTTTCACGCCGGCTTCGAACAGGCGCTGTGCTTCGCTCAGCACATCGCCAATCGGGCGCGACACCAGGTCGCCACGCATGCTGGGGATGATGCAGAAGCTGCAGCGGTGGTTGCAGCCTTCGCTGATCTTGAGGTAGGCGTAGTGGCGCGGCGTGAGCTTGACGCCATGCGCGGGAACCAGGTCGACGAACGGGTCGTGCGGCTTGGGCACATGCAGGTGCACGGCGTCCATCACCTCGTTGGTGGCGTGCGGGCCGGTCACTGCGAGCACGCTCGGGTGCATATGGCGCACCAGGTTGCCACCGGCCTCGCCCTCCTTGGCGCCCAGACAGCCGGTGACGATCACCTTGCCGTTTGCGGCCAAGGCCTCGCCGATGGTGTCCAGGCTCTCCTTGACGGCGTCGTCGATGAAGCCGCAGGTGTTGACGATGACCAGGTCAGCGCCAGCAAAGGTCTTGGAGGTGTCGTAGCCCTCAGCGCGCAGCTGCGTGAGGATGAGTTCGGAATCGGTCAGCGCCTTGGGGCAACCCAAGGAAACAAAGCCGATCTTGGGCGCCGCGCGGGCCAGAGTGTCTTGAGTCATCCGGCGATTTTCGCCGGAAACGGCCTTGCGGTTAGCGCTTTGGTTGGGTAAACCCAGGCATGCCGGGGAACAGGGTTTCGGCCTGCTTGGCCATTTGCTCCTGCATCTGGGTGAACATGGCCCGCGATTGTTCGAGGTAGTTGCCCATCAGGTTTTGTACGCCGGGCGCTTGCCCGTTGAGAAACTGCGTCCACACCTCGGGGCTCATCACGTTGGGCTCCAGCAAGCCCTTGGACTGGTCGGTCAGCCGCTTCTGGATGTCGGTGAAGGTCTGCAGATTCTTCTCGAGGTACGAGCCCATCATGCCCTGCATGGCGTGGCCGTAGAAGCGGATGATTTGCGCCAGCATCTGCGACGAGAACATGGGCACGCCGCCAGACTCTTCTTCCAGAATGATCTGCAGCAGGATGCTGCGGGTGAGGTCGTCGCTGGTCTTGGCGTCACGCACCACGAACTCTTGCCCCTCAAGCACCATCTTCTTCACATCGGCCAGCGTGATGTAGCTGCTGGTCTGCGTATCGTAGAGGCGGCGATTCGGGTACTTCTTCAGTATCCGCAGGCTGCTGCTGTCGGCGCTGCCGTCGTCGGAGGTCGAAGCGCGGCGGGTTTGTGCCATTCAGAAAGCTCCTGTGGAACCAAGTGTTCAGGTGTGCGAAAAAAGATTCTAGAAGCCAGCCACCTCAGGCTGCGGAGGGTTTTCCCGCGCGGGCCGTGACAGCAGGGCCACATAGCCAGCGCAGACAGGACACATGCGAACGTCGTGATTTACAGCAGCGTGGAGATGTCGCTCGGCGCGGGGTGTGCGCCGACGCTTGAGCGCTTTGCGCCTCATTCATGCGACCGAGGCGAGGATCAGTTGTGGGGAGGTGTCGGGTCGCCGGCCGCGGGCATCTCAGGGTCGAAGGGTTGCACGCCCAGGCGGCCGGCGGTTTTTTCCAGATCGGCCGCGAGCTTGGCGACCCGTTTGCTCAAGCCCTGCCAGTTGCGGATGCACTCGTTGACGGGATCCATCGGGTAGTAAACCTTGTGGCCCTTGTCCTTGGCAGCGGAGAGCGCAAAACGCACGAGGTCATTGAGCTCGAAGGCGTAGTCGGCCATCAGCGCGTGCGTCTCGGCGATGTGGGCGTCGATCAAGGCCTGGCGGTGCGGTGTCATTTCCATGGCCAATCTCTCCTGCACGATGATTGCGAGGCAATGAAAAAGAGCCTGCCCCTTGCGGGACAGGCTCTTGTTCGCTGACGTGTACTGGTGGGCGGTGAGAGGGTCGAACTCCCGACATCCTCCACGTCAAAGAGGCGCTCTACCACTGAGCTAACCGCCCGAAGCCCGCGACTGTAGCACAGCTCCCCCAGTCGCTTCGCTCCTGCCCCCGAGGGGCTGAGCCCGGACACATCTTGTCCAGTGGACAAGATGTGCCTGGCGAAGAGCTGGGCGTCCTTGCCCAGCGCGGCCTGCAAGGCCCGTCTGGCGGCCCGGCAGAGCCGGTTCCGCGGGCGTTGCTTGAGGGATGCTTCGCTGCGCTCGCATCATTTCCGTCTTGCGCTGCGGATGCCGGCGATGCGTGAAACCGCGCTCAAGACTTGGCTGAGCTTCGCAGAATCGGCCACCTCCACTGTGAACGTCATCCATGCCGTGCCGCCGTGCGCATCTTTCACGGTCTGGGTGTGCACGCCAGTCACGTTCATCTTGTCCTTGGCAAACACTTCCGAGATGTCGCGCAGCAGACCTGAGCGGTCAGCGGCTTCGACCAGCACGTCGACCGGGTACAGCGCCGGTTTGTCACCCCGCGGCGCACCCCAGGCCACGCCGATCACGCGCTCGGGCGAGCGTGTCGCCATCTGGCGGAAGTTGCTGCAATCACCGCGGTGGATGGCCACGCCCTTGCCGCGCGTCACATAGCCGCCGATAACGTCGGGAGGCGCCGGCCGGCAGCAGCGCGAGAGGCTGGTGAGCAGCGACTCGACACCCACCACCAGCACCCCGCCTTTGGGCGAGCCGGCCGAGCTCGGGCGGCGCAAGGCAATGGTGTCGTCGGGCTGCACCACGGGCTCGGCCGGGCGCAGCAGCGTCTCGATGTTGCGCAGCGAAAACTCGTCCTTGCCGACCACTTCGAACAACGCATCCGCGCTGCGAAAACCCAGTCGCGCGGCCAGGTCGTCGAGCTTCGTCGCCGTCTTGCCTTCGCGCTGCAAGAGTTTCTCGACGGCTTCGCGGCCGCGCGCAATCGTGTCTTGCTGCTGCAACGCGTTGAACCAGGCGCGCACCTTGGCCTTGGAGCGAGCGCTTTGCAAATAACCCAGCTCGGGGTTGAGCCAATCGAGCGAAGGACCCCCTTCCTTGAGGGTGGTCACCTCCACGGTCTGCCCGCTTTGCAGCCGGGTGTTGAGCGGCACCATCGCGCCGTCGACCTTGGCGCCGCGGCAGCGGTGGCCGAGCGTCGTGTGCACCGTGTAGGCAAAGTCGATCGGCGTGGCACCAGCCGGTAGCTCGATCACTGCGGCCCGGGGTGTGAACACGTAGATGCGGTCGTCGAACACGGCATCGTTGGTGGAGGCTGCATCTTCGGACTCGGCGAAATCACGCTCCCACGCCAGCAGCTGGCGCAACACCGCCTTGCGCGCCTCGGCCACCTGCGCGTCGAAGTCACCCGACGCGCTGACACCGGCATAACCCTTCACGCCAGCTTCCTTGTAGGCCCAGTGCGCGGCCACACCGTGCTCGGCGTGTTCGTGCATGGCGCGGGTGCGGATCTGCACCTCGACCGGGCGCTCCTGCGCGTCGAGCACCACGGTGTGCAGCGACTGGTAGCCATTGCCCTTGGGCCTGGCGATGTAGTCGTCAAACTCGCCCGGCACGGCACGCCACAGCTCGTGCACCCGGCTCAATACGGCGTAGCACTCGGGCACGTCAGAGACGATCACGCGCACTGCTCGCACGTCGAACACATGGGCGATGTCGATGCCCTTGCCGCGCATCTTTTTCCAGATGCTGTAGAGGTGCTTGGGCCGACCCTGCACTTCGGCACGCAGGCCGCTGCGCGCCAGGTCGTCGCTCAGCGCTTGCCGAAACGCCTCGACGCCCTGCTCTCGCCCGACACGCTTTTCGTCGAGCAGGTGCGCCACGTTCTTGTATTGCTCGGGTTCGAGAAAGCGGAATGCGAGGTCTTCCATCTCCCACTTTATCTGCCAGATGCCCAGGCGGTTGGCCAGCGGCGCAAACACCTGCATCGACTCGCGCGCCAGCAGCGGCGGGCACGGCTGTTTGCTCGATGCAAAGTGGCGCAGCGTCTGCAACCGCGAGGCCAGGCGCAGCAGCACCACACGCAGGTCGCGCGAGAAGGCGAGCAGCATCTTGCGCACACGCTCTGTCTGTTCGGCGCGCTTTTCGTCTTGCACCTGTGCTTCGCGTGCGGCGCGTTGGATCTGCACCAGCTTGCGGGTGTGCATCACCAGGCCGGCGTAAGCGGGCCCGAAGGCCTTGCTCACCACCTCGTCGGGTTTGCTGAGGAAATCACCGGCGTAAACCAGGTATGCCGCCGCACCCATTGATGGCGCAGCGCCAATGCCGAGCAGGATGTTGGCCACCCCCTCGGCGTGCGAGAGAGCGTCTTCACCGGTGTCGAGCACCTGGCCCGTGAGCAGCGGCTCGGCGAAGGCCCGTGCGCGCGCCAGTTGTGAAGCCTCGGCTTCGCGCGACTCATCAGGCGCCACGTCGGCCAGTTGAACGATGGCGGCAGCCGCAGTGCGGCTGTCCAGCGGGCCGGTTTTCATGCGCGCAGCAAGAACTCCCGCACCACGGCGATCTGGTCTGGGGAGGTGAGCATGGGGGCGTGGCCAACGCCGGTGAACTGCTGCAGCTCGGCCTTCGGGCCGCGCTGGGTCATGGCCTGGGCGGTCTCGGGCTTGAGCAGGTCGGAATCGGCGCCGCGCAGCAGCAGCGTGGGGCAACGCAGGCTGTCGTACATGGCCCACATCATGGCTTCGCCCGCCTTGGCGGCTTCGGGTGTGATCGCGCGAAAGGGCACGGCGATCTGCGGGTCGTAGTGCGGCACGAAGCCATCACCGTCGGGCGTGAGCTGCGGGCGCGTCAGCGCCAGCCATTGGTCGCGGGTGTGCGGGCCGAAGCCCTGCGAGATGGCCCACAGCGCGTCGGCCGCCTCGTCGAGCGTTCTCCAGCGCACCGGCATGCCGAGATACGTCCCAATGCGCGCCAGCGCCGAAGGCTCGATCGCCGGGCCCACGTCGTTGAGCACCAGGCGCTGCACCGGCGAGCCTTTGAGCGCCGCGGCCACCAGGCCGATCAAGCCGCCCATCGAGGTGCCGACCCAGTGCAAGCTGCTGGCATTGAGCCGCGCCAGCAGCGTGACCATGTCGGCCGCGTAAGAAGGGATCTGGTAGCCGTTGGGGTCGGCCAGCCGGTCAGACTGGCCTCGGCCCACCACATCAGGGCAGACCACTCGGTACTCGCCTTGCATCGCCTGGGCCAGGGCATCGAAATCACGCCCTTGGCGCGACAAACCGTGCACGCACACCAGCACGCGCGGGTTGGCCGGGTCGCCCCACTCCCAGTAGGCCATGCGGTGCAGGCCTTGCGCGTCGAGGCATTGCACATGGTTCAGGCGTGGTTCGTGCATCGGCAACTTTCGCTTTGATAATGCACTGTATCAATCTGGAGGTTCGACCATGCTGAAAGGGAAAACTGCTCTCGTCACCGGCTCCACCAGTGGCATCGGCCTGGGTGTGGCGCTGTGCCTGGCCCGCCAGGGGGCTGATGTCATCTTGAACGGGTTCGGTGACCACGAGCCTGCGCGTGCCGAGGTTGCCGCGCTCGGCGTGAAGGCCGGCTACCACGGGGCCGACATGAGCAAGCC
>NZ_JANOCG010000380.1:0-5936 GCF_031412075.1 Rhizobacter sp. | reverse complement strand
CGTGTTCTCCTTGCTCGACCGCATGTTCAAGCAGCCGTTCTCCGAGCTGCTGAAAACCATTCCCGTGCCCGAGCGGGTGTACCAGGCGCTGGTCGACGGGTCAGGCCCGTATCAACCGTACTTTGCCTTGGTGCAGGCGGTGGAGAACGAGTCGCTGTACGACTTCCGTGCGGCGGCCGAGACGCTGATGCTCAGCGTGAGCGAGATCAACCGCTGCGTGCTCAGCGCGCTGACCTCGGCCTCACAGGTCGAGTGACCAGAGCCCCCCTTCGCTTCCAGACAGATCGTCGCCTGTGATGTTGTCAGTGCCTCCGGCAACGGCCGAGGCGCTGCGCTGCGTACACTCGAGCCGCCTCGCGCGAGGGGCGCACTGCTGACGACCATGTTCGATCCCAAGGCCTTGCGTCAATTTCTCGATGTGCTGTCTGACGCGGTGCTGGTGCTCGATCGCAGTGCCCGCATTTCGTTCGCCAACGTCGCGGCCTTGCGCCTCTTGGGGGCCGAAGCCGGCGCTGCGCTGGCTCAGCTCACGCCGCTGCTCGGCGACACCTTGGTGGGCGCGGTTTCGCGGGTGTGTGCCAAGGGTGTGGCGCGGGTGGGTGGCGCGGCAACGCCGGCCTTGCCCGACGACCTCACCCTGCCCGACGGGCGCCGGTTCAGCGTGGCGCTGTCACCGCTTGAAAACGAACGCTGGGCCTTGCGGCTGGCCGCCGAAGCGGGTCACGGCGCGGCGAGTCTGGCTGCCGCCGTGCCGCCCTCGATGTCGAGCGAGCTGGTGGGCCTGTTCTGGGAGTCGCCATTCCCCGCCTGCCTGCAAGACAGCGAGTTCCGTCTTCAACAGGTCAACCAGGCTTTTGCGGACTTCACCGGCTTCAGCGCCGAGCAGCTGATCGGTCGCGACTCGGTGGATCTGCATCCGCAGGAAGATCGCGAGCTGATCCAGGCCTACCGCAGCCGCATCCTGGAGATGTCGCAACCCGGCCAACCCGAGCAGTTGATGGAACGGCGCCTGCTGCACGCCGATGGGCGTGAACGCTGGTACCGCAGCACCTGGCGCGCCTGGGTCGACGAACAAGGCCACCGGCGGTATCTCGCCGTGCTGCAAGACAGCACCGCCGAACACGTGGCGCGCGAGCGCGCCGACCGCTCGGCACGCGAGCTCGACGACTGGTTCGACCTGAGCCCGGTGGGCATGGTGCTGTTCGACGAACAAGGCCTGCTGGTGCGCACCAACCCGGCCTTCGAAGCCCTGGTGGGGCTGGTGCCGGTGTTGATGTCGGAAGCCGAGCCCGGCGTGCAAAAGCTGCTGTGCTGGCAGGACGGCCGGCCACTCGACCGCCTGCAGCCGGGGTCCAATCCCGAAGAAGCGAAGGCCTGGGTGATGCAGCCCGACGGCAGCCTGCGCAGCCTGCGCTCGGCGGTGCGCAGTTACCGCACCGCCAGCCTGCAGCTGCGCTACATGGCGGTGGTGGAGGACCGCAGCGCCGAAGAAGAGCGCGACCTGGCGCAAATGCAGATTGGTGCGCTGATGGACACCGCCGGTGTGGGCCTCGCCACCTTCCAGGAGTCGTCGGGTTGGGTGCAGCATGGCAGCGCGCACGCACCCGGCACGGGCGACGCACCCGCCTCCGCGGCCTTGCAGTCGATACGCCGCGATGTGGTGATGCCCGACTCGCTGCCCGAGTACGAGCGCTTGCAGCAGGCGCTGCGCCACGCGCAACGTGCCGAGGTGCGATACGCCATCCGCCACCCCGAGCTCGGCCAGCGCTGGTTGCTCACGCGGGTGGAGCCGGCCACGCTGGCTTCGGGCAAACGCACGACCTCGGTGGTCACGCTCGACATCACCGAGCAACACCAGTCGCAGCAGCGCAGCGAGGTGCTGCTGCATGAGATGACCACCATCCTGGAGAGCACCACCGCCGGCATCGCCTACTTGCGCGGGCGGGTGCTGGTGCGCTGCAACAGCCGCTTCGAGGCCTTGCTCGGCTTTCATGCCGGCAAGGTGGTGGGCTCGGGGGTGCACGAGTTGTTCGAGGCGCAACCCGATGCGCAGCGGCTGGTGGCCGACATCGAAGCGGCGCTGGAGCACGACACGGTGTTCGAGACCGAGATCGCCATCGACTTGCCCGGCCAGCCGCGCGTGTGGTGCGCGCTCTCGGTGCGACGCGCGGGCCCGGCCGGCGACGCCTCGGAGGCCATCGCGGTGTTGTCCGACATCACCCGGTTAAAAACCCAGCAGATGGAGCTGGAGGCGCTGGCGCGCGACCGCGAGCTGATGTTCAGCCTCTCGGAGGTGGGCATTGCCTTCATCCGCAAGGACCGCATCCAGCGTGCCAACCAGGCCATGGCCGAGCTCACTGGCAACGACCCCGGCGCGATGAACGGCCTGGCCACCTCGACCTTGTATGCCAACGAGTCCGAGTACCGGCGGCTGCGCGGCGTGACGCGCCACTCGATGGAGCAGCACGGCAACTGGCTGGCCGAGCGGCAGCTGCGCCGCCGCGACGGCAGCCTGATCTGGGTGCAGGTGAGCACCCGGCCGGTCAACGCCGACAAGCTCGACGAGGGCATGATCGCCTCGTACGTCAACGTCGACGACCGCCATCGTGCGCAGCAGGCGGTGGCGCTGCAGGCCGAGCGCACGCGCGCGATCCTCGATTCGGTGCTGGTCGGCATCGTCACCGTGGGCCCGATGGGCATCGAGTGGATGAACCGCTCGGCGCGGCGCATGTTCGGTGGTGACCTGGCCGATTTCATCAACCTGCCCATGAGCACCGTGGCCACGCCGGGAGCCCAGCACCCGTTCAGGCAGACGCAATACCTCGACGAGCTGGTCGAAGGCCAGGCCGAGACCTTCGAGTGCAAGGTCAAGGCGCGTGACGGGCGCGAGTTCTGGGTGGTCGGCAATGCGGTCGTCACAGGGCGCGAGTCGACCGGGCGGCAGCTGACCTACGCCTTGCTCGACATCGAGCGCCGGCGCCAGGCCGAGGCGCGCACCGCCGAGGCGCAGGCCTCGTTGCAGCGCGTGATCGAGGCGGCACCGCTGGCCATCACCTTGTACGACGCCGAGAGCCTGCGCATCTTGCAGGTCAACCAGCTGGCGGCGCACAGTGCCGAGGCGTCACCGTCGCAGATGATCGGTCGCACCCCCGACGAGGTGTACCCGCTCGCCGTGGCCGGGCAACGCCGCCGCGACATGGCGCAGGCCCTCGCGGCACGTGACGTGACGCAGCGCGAGTACCGCGTCGACGCCAATGGCGAGATCCGCCTGTGGGACGCACGCTACCTGCCGCTCGCGTCGCCCGGCGCCCCCGCTGACCAGCTGCTGCTGGTGGCGACCGACGTGACCGAGCAGCGCGCCGCGCAAGAGGCGCGCTTCGAGGCGGCCATCGCCCAGCGCGAGATGCTGGTGAAAGAAGTGCACCACCGCATCAAGAACAACCTGCAAGGCGTGGCCGGCCTGCTGCAACAGATCGGCGCGCGCAAGCCCGAGATGGCGGCGGCCATGTCGGAGGTGGTGGGTCAGGTGCAGGCGATTGCGCAGGTCTATGGCCTGCAGGTCGGCGTGACGGGGCCGCTGCGTGTGAAGAGTGTGCTCGAGGCCATCACCGGCTCGGTGCAGCGTACCTTCGGGCGCACCATCCAGCTCACCATCGAAGGGCCGGCGCCGCACTTGTGGGCGCTGCCCGAGGCCGAGTCGATCCCAATCGCGCTCAGCATCAACGAGCTGCTGACCAACGCCGTCAAGCACAGCTTTGCCATCGACGACCCGTCGGCCGTGCACTGCAGCCTGGTGTGCGGCGAGGCGAGCATTCGCATCGGCGTGGCCAACCGGGGGCTGTTGCCGCCGGGCTTCAGCCTGTCGCGTTTCCCGGGTGGGGTCTCGGGCCTGGGCCTGGTGCGCGCCTTGTTGCCGCGGCGCAGTGCCAGCCTCACCATCGAGCAGCACGGTGACGATGTGGTCGCAAGCATTGCCTTGGTGCCGCCGGGGGTCACGCGGCTCGAGCCGGTCTGAACGCCGCATTCGGCCGCTTACAAGCTCGTGATTTCGCGCAGAGACGTTTCAGCCACAATCACGGCCTGTCTGTTCGGGGCGGCTCGTGGCGCATAAAGGCAAGATTCTCGTGGTCGACGATGACCGGCTGGTGCTGGCCACGCTGACGCACGGCCTGGCCGCAGCGGGCTACGAGATCATCGACGCCGACAACGGTGACGACGCGATTTTGCTGGCCCGCGCCCACAAGCCCGACCTCGCGCTGCTCGACATCCGCATGGAAGGCAAGAGCGGCTTCGACGTGGCGGCCTATCTGCGCGAGTACTGCCAGATGCCGTTCATGTTCTTGTCGGCCTTCTCGGACGACGAGACCGTGGCCCAGGTCAAGGAGCTGGGTGCGGTGGCCTACCTCGTGAAGCCGCTCGACATCCGCCAGATCGTGCCGGCGGTGGAGGCGGCGTTTGCGCAGCTGAGCAAGCGCCAGGGGGTCGATGCGGCCAACACCTCGCAGGCGCAGGTGGGCGACGTGATGTCGCAGACCATCGCCATGGCGGTGGGGGTGCTGATGCACCGCTACTCACTGCCGCGTGCGGTCGCGTTCGAACGTTTGCAGCGCCTTGCTGCGACCGAATCGCGGCCCTTGCAGGTGCAGGCGGAGCGGCTGCTCGATGCGGTGGAGCTGTTGTCCAAGCCTGGCGAGGCCTGAGCACCGGCACGGTTTTTTTCACCGCAAAGACGCAAAGAAGCGCAAAGGTCGCAAAGGAAGAAAAAGGCTTTCTTTGCGACCTTTGTATTTCCCTTGGCGTCTTTGCGGTAAAGACACGCAGCGAGTCGCTACGGCCCCAGCCAAAACACGAAGCGAGCACCGCGATCCACCTCGCCTTCGGCCCAGATGTCACCCCCATGCCGGCGAATGATTCGCCGCACGGACGCCAGCCCGACCCCCGTGCCCTGAAAGTCGTTGGCGCTGTGCAAGCGCTGGAACACGCCGAACACTCGGTCGGCGAAGCGCATGTCGAAACCCGCACCGTTGTCGCGCACGCTGAAGGCGGGGCGGCCCTCGTGCTCGGTGCGCTCGAAGCGGATGCGCGGCTCGCGGCATTTGCCGGTGTACTTCCAGGCGTTGCCCAACAGGTTTTCCAGTGCCACGCGCAGCAAGGTGGCGTCGCCCTGAACCTGCATGCCGGGCTCGATGAACACCTCGACCTGCCGCTCCGGCGACTGGCGGCGCAGGTCGTCGACGATGTAGCCCACGAGCTGGGTCAGGTTGACCGGCTGGCGTGTCAGCGGGCGGGATGAGAGCTGCGACAGCGCGAGCAGCGAGTCGATCATGCTGTTCATGCGCGCGGCAGCGCCCAGCACGCGATCGAGTTGGTCGTTGCCGATGCGGTCGAGCAAGCGACCGTAGTCCTCTTTGACGATCTTGGTGAAACCCTCGACCACGCGGATCGGCGCTCGCAGGTCGTGCGAGACGGTGTAGCTGAACGACTCGTGATCACCACCGTCGTCTTCAATCGAAACCGGGGCGACTGCCACGGCCGCCAGCTCGCGCGCCGTGCCCACGTGACCGGCGAAGCGGCCCACCATGTCGAGCAGTGGAGCACCGCGCAACATCAACTCGTGGCGCTCACCGGTGCTGTCGGTGTGCCAGACGGCCAGCGCATCGACGGTGGCGTGGCTGTGCACACGGGCGCGCAGCGCGGCGTTGTCGTCAGACTGGAAGTGCTCCCACAGCAGGGGCTTGCCATCGAGGGCAGGCCAGCGCTCGCTGGTCGACGCGGGCGGGCGCAGCAGGCTGAGCCGGTGTTGCGAGTCGGTGCGCCATTGCCACACATCGAGGGCGCCGGCGAGGGCTTGTGCCTGGGCGCGGTTGCTCTGCAGATCGTTTTGCAGTTCACGTTGGGCACGTTGCAGATGCAGGGCCCAGGCCATGGCGGCCGCC
>NZ_JANOCG010000379.1:0-5454 GCF_031412075.1 Rhizobacter sp. | reverse complement strand
CTCAGCCCGAACGGAGCTTGGTGGCAATGAACCGAACCCTTGGCTCCGTTCTTGTAGAACTCCGTTCACCCTGAGCTTGTCGAAGGGTACGTGCAGCTCGGCGCTGGCTTTGACAAGCTCAGCCCGAACGGAGCTTGGTGGCAATGAACCGAACCCTTGGCTCCGTTCTTGTAGAACTCCGTTCGCCCTGAGCTTGTCGAAGGGTGCGTGCAGCCCGGCGCTGGCTTCGACAGGCTCAGCCCGAACGAAGGAGGTGGTGTGGCGCTACTGCGCCACACCCGTCACCCAGGCCTTGCGGATCAACGCACCGCAATCGGCCGAGTCATTGCCGCCGCCGGCCATGTCTTGCCGGGCCACGACGCCGTACCAGGTCTTGCTCCCGTCTACCCATGGGTAGAAGCCGAAGGCACCCGCGCTGCTGAACGCACCGTCGCTGCGGGTGGCGTCGTCTTCCACCCAGTGGCCGATGGAATAGTTCCAGTTGAGGCCGTTGCCGATGGGGGTGCTGATTGCCGTGGCGCAGGTGGCCGGGTTGGTGCACACCTTGGTGCTGCCCAGCAGAGCGCCCAGGTGCAACTGGTTGTTCAGCAGCTTGCGCAAGAAACGCGCGTAGTCGTTGGCGGTGGTGCGCACGCCGCCAGCGGGCTGGGGCTGCGAAAAACTGAGGTTGATGTCGCTGCCCAGCAGGCGGCGCAGCTCGGCGGCGAGGGCCGCGCTGTCCATCGCGCCGAGGTTCATGCCGCCGGCCAGGCTGGCGTGCTTCTGCATGTGGCCGCCGTTGTAGAAAAACCGGCCGACATGCGCAGGTGTCGGCACGTCGTTGTCGCCACGCGCCACACAGGAGGCGACGGTGTCGGACGCGAAGCAATCGCCGATCGCCGCAAAGCTGGTGTAGCCGCTGGTGAAGGTGAGGAACTGGGTGTCTTCGGCGGTGAGCATGCCGCTGCGGCGCTCGGCCACGTAGGCGCCGTAAAGCCACTTCGAGGCCGAGGCGATCTGCATCAACGTGTCGGCGGTATAGGTGGTCGCGTTGCCGGCCTGGTTAACCGAAGCACTGGCCAGGCGCTGGCTGCGGTCGCCGATCTCCCAATAGAAGGGGCGGATGGCGGTGCAGGCGGCGTTGTTCTGCGCGGTGCTGGTGGCGGCGCTGCTGCGGGTGGCGGTGTCGGGGCCGGCCGAGGGCGGCGGGCTGTCGCCCGAGTTGCCACCGCAGGCGGTGAGGCACAGCGCGCTCAACGCGATCAGCAAATACGGTGGGGGTGTGATCTTCATGGTGCTCCCTGAGGTGGTGTGTTGTTGTGTTGGATTTGTAGCAAACACGACCGCCGGGATTGTTTCGCGTTCGCAAACTTGGGTATCCGATTGACGGATTCATTCCTGTTCAGTAGATTTCACATCCAATATGGTGGAATCAACAGAACTCGACGTGAACGGCCGCATCGCCCAGCGCGTGCGTGAGCTGCGCCAGGCACAGGGGTGGACGCTGGAGCAGCTGTCCGAGCGCTGCGGGGTGAGCCGCTCCATGATCTCGGTGGTGGAGCGTGGCGAAAGCAGCCCCACCGCGAGCCTGCTCGACAAGCTCGCGGCAGGCCTCGGTGTCAACCTGAGTTCACTTTTCGAGGCGCCGCAGGCCAGTGCGGCCTCGCCCCTGGCGCGCCGCGAGGCGCAGCCCGAATGGCGCGACCCGGCTTCGGGCTACCTGCGGCGCAACCTCTCGCCACCCGGGTTTGAGTCGCCGATCCAGATGGTGGAGGTGAGCTTCCCGCCTGGCGGGCACGTGACCTACGACAACGCCTTGCGGGCCGAGGTGCACCAGCAGGTGTGGGTGATCGAAGGGGTGATCGAGGTGAGCGTCGGGCCGCACACCCACCGCCTGGCCGAGGGAGATTGCCTCGCCATGCGGCTCGATGCGCCCACGGCCTACCGCAACCCCACCCGCAAACGAGCGCGTTATGTGGTGGTGCTCACGCAGCCACTGGCGCGTCACATGAGGGCCATGCCATGACATCGCGCATTTCCATCCAGCGTCTCGAAACGCTGGTCGCACCCGATCAGCTGCAGCAGCTCGGTGAGGTGCTGGTCGACTGCGTCGAGGGCGGCGCCTCGGTCAACTTCATGGAAGGCTTGTCGATGGCGCGTGCGCTGGCCTTTTGGCAGCAGGTCGCGCAGCAGGTGCATCAGGGCGAACGTGCGCTGCTGGTGGCGCAAGACGAATCGGGCCACATTGTCGGCACGGTGCAGCTCGCCTTGAGCCAGCCCGACAACCAGCCGCATCGCGCCGATGTGAACAAGCTGCTGGTGCACCGCCGCGCCCGCCAGCGCGGGGTGGGCGAAGCCTTGATGCGCGCCGCTGAAGACCTGGCCCGCGCACAAGGCAAGACCTTGCTGGTGCTCGACACCGCGAGCGATGCCGCCGAGCGCCTCTACCTGCGCACCGGTTGGCTGATGTGCGGCCACATCCCGGGTTTCGCCTTGATGCCCGATGGTTCACTCACCGGCACCACCATCCTCTACAAACCCCTGACGACTGAGTTGACGATCAGCGCCCCAGGGCCCTGACGCTGCCGCACTCGGCCCCCAGCCAGCGGCCGCTCTGGTCGACGTTCACCCGCTCCGGCTGCCCCACCACCACGGTGTTGACCACCGCCTGGCTGGTGTAGGCCCTGGGGCTCTGAAAGTTGACCACCGCCTCGCCGCTGGCCGGGGGTGTGGTGGTGCAACTGAACTTCACCTTCATCGAGTTGCCGTTGCGCTCCAGCACCTGCTGCGCGCAGTCGCCCGCCTGCTGCGGGATCTCGCCGCGTTCGGCGTCTTCCTTGCTGATGCAGGCCTTGACGGTGCTGTTGCCGTCACCCAGGCGCACACCTTGCGTGGCCATCATCTCTTCGACCTCCTTGCGTTGCGCAGCTGGCATCTGGCTGATGAGGATCTGGGCCTGCTTCATCGCCGCTTCGGCCTTGCCGCTCTGGCTCTTGAGCGCGATGTTGATTTCCCACAGGCCAGGTTCGATCTTCGGGCCGGTGGGGGCGGCCGGCGTTTGTGCATGGGCGGCTTGCAGGCAGCAGGCCGCGAGAACGAATGTCAGGGTCTTCAAGTCACATACCTCCGTGATCACAAAGGGGCGAGTATGCAGAGTCAGAGTGCCCTTTCTTGGCGCGGTTCCAATTGGAAACATCGGGTCGCAGGGCCATGTGTGATCGGCCAGAATGCGCGGCATTGCAATCGGTGAGGTGATGGATGCTCCAGCGCGTGTGGCGGTGCCTGACGATGGGCTTGATCTGCGCCGGCGCGTGTGGTGCGGCCAGGGCTGCCGAGCCCGCATCCACCGAGCCCTGCGTCGAGCGTGTGGCCGATGGCGCATCGGCCCCGGCGCCGCGCCTGGCGCGCCTGCAGTACCGCTGTCTCACCCTGACAAAAGGCCAGCGCGTGCTGGTCGGCGAGGCGGGCCTCAAGCACCCGCGCACCGTGATGCTGGTGCATGGCCTGGGCAACAACGCGCACCGCGATTGGGAGACGGTGGTCTCGGCCTTGGCGGTCGACTTCCACGTGGTGGCGCTCGACCTGCCGGGTTTCGGCGCCTCGCCGGGCGCGCCCGAGGGCTATTCGTTCCCTGCGCTGGGGCGGGTGCTGGCCGAGGTGGTGCAGCAGACCGCGCCGGGCCAGCGTGTGCATGTGGTGGGTCACTCGCTGGGCGGCGCGGTGAGTCTCTATTTCGCCCATGCCCATGCCGACCAGGTCGATCGCCTGGTGCTGGTCGACGCCGCAGGCATCTTGCTCAAGATGGTGTTCGCGCAGCACATCGCCAGCCTGCGCACGCGGCAAGTGGGCATTGCGCCGCTGGACAACCTGCTCAAGGGCCTGAGCGAGCGGGTCAACAGCGTGCGGCGCCTGGTGTTCAACGACCTCGACAACCGTTTCGACTTCAGCCGCTGGCTCGCGCAAAACCCGGGCGTGCGCAACACGCTGCTCGGCCGCTACACCCAGGTCGAAGCGGGCCTGGGCCTGGTGGAGCACGACTTCACCGCCGCCATCCGCGAGACCGCAGCGCCGACCACGGTGATCTGGGGCAGCGACGACCCGGTGGCGCCGCTGCGCACCGGCAAGCTGCTGGCCGAGCGCATGCCCGATGCGCGCTTGAAGGTGATCGACGGCGCGGGCCACACGCCCATGATGGAGAGCCCCAACACCTTCAAGCGCCTGCTGCAAGAGGCACTCAGCGCACCGCTGGCGCCCAAGCCGGCAGCCGACACCACCGAGCCCTCGCAAGGCCACGTGGTCTGCCTGAACAAGGCCGACCAGCGCTACAGCGGCCGCTACGACAGCATCACACTCGAGAACTGCGCCGACGCGCGCATCGAAGGCGCGCGGCTGAAGCAGCTCACGTTGAAGTTGTCGTCGGTGACGCTGGAAAACAGTGTGATCGAGAGCAGCGACGTGGCACTCTCGGCGCAGCGCAGCGAAGTCACCGCCACTGCCGTGCGCTTGAGCGGTCGCGTGGCCATCAGCGCCGACGACAGCCGCCTCGACCTCGCCGGCGCGAGCCTTCAGGCCAGCGAGCGCAACGTGGAGATGCCCACACCGAGCCGGCTGTATTTTTCGGTGAGCGACCTGCACGGCAGCGACTACAACGGCGACGCCCACCTGCTCTGGCACACACGGCCCGCCGCGAAGTAGCGGCTTTGTGCGCTGGCGTTGCCACCACAGCGCCTTGTCAGCAAATGGGCAAAGCTGTTACCGCTTGCTGCGGCGTGTCACGTCGGCGACGAGCGTGGGCGCCCGGTGATGGCTGCTTGAGTGCCCGGTGGGAGCGGCACAACTGGCAACAGATGAAGTGAGCTGGCGGCTCAACCCTTCGCGCACCAGGCCGACAAGCAGGCATGGGGCCGATTTCAAGCTCACAGGACGACTGCATGTACAGGGAAAACTTCCCGCCCGCCACGCTGTTGCCGGTGCCCCGGGCGCTGGAGATATCCACCCTCGACCACGGGCTCCGAAGCAACGATTCAGATTTCGGCGCGCTCAACGCGGTGGCACCGCGCGTGCGCGCTGGCGCATCGGTCATCGCTCACAGCCTGCCGTTTCGCGTGAGGGTGGTGTGTGACGAAAGCCAGCTGCTGCGTGTGCAGGCCCTGCGCCAGTTGGCCTACGGCCGCCACCTGCCCGAGCAGGCCGCTTCGTTCGGCAGCGCCGACCCGCTCGACCGGCTGGACGACACCACGATTTTTTTTGCCGAAGACAAGGCCAGCGGCCGGGTGGTGGGCTCGGCGCGGGTGCAGAGCAACCGCCTGGCGCCGCTGCAGATCGAGCGCAGCGTCGAGCTGCCCGCAGCGCGGCGCGGCCAGCTGCTGGCCGAGATCACACGCCTGTGCGTGATGCCGGGCTACGACCAGCCGGTGCGGCTGGCGCTGGTGAAGGCCAGCCACCTCTTTTGCATCGCCACGCAGATCGGGGGCG
>NZ_JANOCG010000378.1:0-1631 GCF_031412075.1 Rhizobacter sp. | reverse complement strand
CGCTGGAGGGTGAGGCGGATGAGGCTGAACATGGCGCGCCATTGTGCAATCGGCGGCGCCAGGGTCGAGCCCGAAAATGAGCGCTCAGCGCCGCACCTCGAAGATCAGGTTGAACGGCGTTTCAGCCGCGCGCCTGAAGTGCGTGAACCCGGCCTTGCGGAACACCTCAGCCAGGCGTGCCTCGCCGGCCTGCCCGCCGAGCACCAGCTTGCCGCCTTCGGAGATGGCGTGTGCGCAGCACATCAGCGCCGAGCCGGCGTAGTACATCTGCCCCACCGGCGTGAGGTTATCTTCGACGCGGTCGTTGGCAAACGGCTCCACCAGCATCACCGTGCCGCCAGGCGCCAGCACCTCGGCCGCGTGGCGTGCGGCGGCCACCGGGTCGCCCAGGTCGTGCAGCGTGTCGAAGAAGCAGATCAGGCCATAGCGCTGGTCGGGGTAGTCGACCGCGCGGGCCATGCTGAACTCGGCCCGTCGGGCCACGCCGCCCATCGCCGCGTTGCGCTGCGCCTCGGCGATCGAGCCGGCATGGGTGTCGAAGCCGTGGAAGCGCGAGTTCGCAAACGCCTGCGCCATCAGCACGGTGGAGTGGCCGTGGCCACAGCCCACGTCGGCGACGTTGATGCCGGCCTCGAGCTGGGCCACCACGCCGTCGAGCGCGGGCAGCCACTGCGGCACCAGGCTCGCGCGGTAGCCGTTGCAATAGAACGCCGCCACGCCACACGACATGCGTGCATCGTGCTCGCCCCAGGCCACGCCGCGGCCGGTACGAAACGCGTCGAGTGCCTTGTTCTCGTCGGCCCACATCGCTGCCGGCACGTTCCAGGCGTGCGGGATGTAGAGCGGGCTTTCTTCGTCGGCCAGCACCATCGCCTGCTCGGGTGAGAGCTCGTAGGTGTCGCTCAGCGCGTGGTAGCCGACGTAGCCGCCAGCGGCCTGTGCGTTCAGCCACTCGCGCACATAACGTTCGCCGCAGCTGGCGCGCTTGGCCACCTCTCTGGCGCTCAGCGGGCCGGCGCCGGCCATCGCCTTGTACAGGCCGAGCTTGCTGCCGAGGCTGACCATGATGCCGGTGTAGCCGGTGGTCAGGTCGCCGATGGCACGCATGGCAAAGGCTTCGAGTTTGGATTGATCGAACACGGGGGTGTCCATGGGGTGTGTTCCTGTGGGGTGTTCATGTCGGCTCAACGAACCGGCGCGAGCGCTTCGGCCACCGACTGGCCGATGCTTCGGCCCTGGCGGCGCCCGTCTTTCACGGCGTGGCGGAAGTGGATGCCGGCGTAGATGCGCGACATGCCGTTCTCTTGCGCCGCTTGCGAGAACCCGCGGTAGGGGCGGGCCACTCCGGGCAACGTCATGCTGGTTACGGTGTAGCGCTGCTTGTCACCGAAGAGGTCGATCAGCACCTCGGCGGCGGCCCAGCCCAGCACGGTGTGGGTGGAGGGGTAGTCGGGCACGGGCGGCGTCACCAGCAGGGGCTGCCAGTTGGCGTCGGCTTCGGTCAGCGGGTTGCCATCGGTGGCCGCGGCCTGGATGGCCGTCACGGGGCGCCAGAAGCGGTGCTCGTACTTGGCGGCAAAGCCGGCGATGAAGCCGTCGGCCATCGCGAAGTGCAGCAGGGTGAAGGCGCG
>NZ_JANOCG010000377.1:0-6497 GCF_031412075.1 Rhizobacter sp. | reverse complement strand
GAGCGTGCGACCGGGGTAGAGCGTGAGCATCACAGAGGCACTGGGCTTTTGCTGTTCGCGGAAGAACCCATTCTGATTGGGCAGGGCCAGGTGCACGCGTGCGTTTTGCACGGAAGGCATGGCCGTGATCGAGCGGGTGAGCTCGCCTTCGAGGCCACGCTGGAAGGTGAGGCGCTCTTGAAACTGGGTCTGGCCAAAACGCGCGCCATCCATCAGCTCGAAGCCGACCACCGAACCCTTCGGCAGGCCGGCCGACGCGAGCTTCAGGCGCAGGTCGTGAACTTGTGCCGCCGGCACCAGGATGGCCGAGCCGCCTTCGGAGTGGCGGTAGGGCACGTTCATCTGCGAGAGCTGGGCAATGATGGCGCCGCCATCCTTGTCGGACAGGTTGGCGTACAGCACCTTGTAGTCACCCTGGCTGCTCCACAGGGTGATGGCCGCCAGCACGGCGACCAGCGCAGCAATGCCCACGCCGAGGCTGACGCGGCTCTTGACCGGCAGCGCTGCCAGCCGCGCGCCGAAGCCGGCCGGGGCGGCGAGTTGGTTGTTGTTGGCAATGGCGACCGCGTTGTCCATGGTGTTTTGGGAACCGTTCGTACCGAGCAGGGCAGACCGCCCGAATGGGAACGATTATTTGGAAACTTGAGGGGCCGGGATGGGCCGAACAGGCTCCCAAAGCCCGGCCAGTTCCAGACATGCCCGCTTACAGAAAACCCTAAAGTTCTGTTCCATGGACGTCACCCTCAAGCCATTCAACTTCGCCCAAGCCGCCGCCCGCGCCGGCCTCGGTACGAACGGTCTGCCGCTGGTCAACAACAGCAAACCCGTGAACGGAGCGGGCTTCCAGCAGCAGCTCACGCAGGCGCTGCGTGCAGTGAGCGACACCCAGAACCAGGCCACCGAGATGCAGAAGCAGGTGCAGATGGGCAACCCCACCGTCAGCCTCGAAGAAACCATGGTTGCCATGCAAAAAGCGCAGATCGGCTTCCAGGCCACGCTGCAGGTGCGCAACAAGCTGGTTCAGGCTTACTCCGAGATCATGAACATGCAGGTCTGACCGACCCTGGGGCTGGGCCAAGGGCGCGCACGTGCCGCCCATGGCGGTGGCGAGCGCCGCCGCTATCATCGAACGATCCTGCAACAGCCTGGAGCCCCAGATGACGGATTCATTGCGAAGCCTGATCGCCGCGAGCGTGCTGATGATGGTGGCCGCCTCGGCCGCGGCTGGCCCGAGCGAAACGGCCAACACCGTGGCCGACAAGGCCTCGAACGTGGCCGTGAAGGTGGAAGGCGCTGTGAAAAAAGGCGTGACCACCGCTGCCAGCGCCGTGGGACGCGGTGTCAAGACGGCAGCCAGCGCAGTCGACCGCGGCGCCTCGGCCGCTGGCCGCGCGATCGAAAACACCGCTCGCCGCATCGGCCTGCCTGCGTCTGGCGCTTCACGCTGACCCTATGAAAAAAGCCCCGATCACGCTCGCCCTGATGGTGCTGCTGGCAACGAGCGCCCAGGCACTGCCGTCCGACCTCAAGGTGCTGGCCCAGTTCGACCTCGGCTACGCCAAATGTGAAGCGCGCTTTCCCCACATGCGTGGGCAGCGCGACAAGGCCTACCTGGCGCTGTGGAAGGTCAAGCCCGACGCGCAGCGGCGCGCCGAGCTGGCCAGTGCGCGCAAGAGCAACCAGTACCGCAAGGAGCGCGAGCTCGCGAAAAAAGCCATGGGCGACGACAACTCGCCCGAGATGGAAGAAAAGCTCAGCCAGCAATGCCAGGCCACCTGGGCCGAGGCGCAGCGCAACACGCCGCTCGCCACCAAGCCCTAGGCGATCAGCGCGCGAGGGCGCGCTGGCGTTTTTGTGTCTGGTCGATGTAGCGCTGCAAGGCGCGCAGCACGTCGGGCGAGGGGTCGACGATTTCGCAGCCCAGGCGCACGCCGTGGGCATCATGGTTGAGCGAGGTCACGTGCTGCAGGCGCAGCGAGGTGCTGACCCGGGTGTCCAGGTCGAGCTCGATCTGCACGCCGTTGAGCACCACGCCGGGCTGGAGCGGCGGCACGTCGTCGGGCAGGAAGAGGGCACAACCGCCAATGCTCACGTCGAGCACGCGCAGGCTCAAGCCCATGTCGGGAATCATTGGGTGGCGCACTCGCACCACCGGTGTGCTGCGCAGCAGCGGGCGCACGCGGTAGCCACTGCGCCGCTGAAAACGGTAGACCACACGCGGGAAGGCACAGCTGAGCGCGCTCGACTTGCCGCCGCGCACCAGCATCAGGCCGCTCACGTCGAACTGCAGCTTGATGCTGTCGAGGTAGGCCACGGCCACGGCCTCTTCGGCCTCGACCAGCGCCTGCACCTGGTTGCTGTCGACGTCGGCACTGAAGCTCCTTATGCCGCGCGCGGCGTCGATTGCCCACAGCGTGGTGGTGTACGAAGCGCCGTCGCTGCCGTTGAGGTTGACGAGCACGTTGCCGTCGATCAGCGATTTGAGCGTCTTGACGAGCTCGGGCTGCGATGTGATCTGGAACTCGGCCAGCCCGCCGTGGGCTGCTGCCACGGCGTCCAGCTGCATGGGCAAGGTGTCCACAGAGCGCCTTCGATGCTCGTTCAGTGAACCGACTTGGGCCGGCCGGCGAGGATGCCGTCGAGGTCTTCGAGCCAGGGCTCGGCCAGTTGACGGATCTCGGCGTCGTTGATCAGGATGCGCTGCATGATGCGCGACTTGAGCTGGGCTTCTTCGCTGTCGAGTGCCTGCGCATTGGCGGCATGCTTGAGCTGCGAAATGAGCACCGCGCAGGCGCCTTCGAGCTTGACGACCTGGTCCCAGTCGCCCGAGCGGGCGGCCAGCAGCATGTCGGCGCTGGCCTTTTCAATGGCTTCGTAATACTGGAGCAGGGCGGTGTTCATGATGTCTCCCGAGGCGCTGAAGGGGGTGGCGGAGCGAATGCTGTTGACACGCTTCATGCGGCCGCCTTGTGGCCGATTTCGTCCCACGCTTTGCTCAGGGGTTCGATCAATGTCGTGCACTCGGTGATGGCGGCTTCGTCGTTGTGCCGGTTGGCATACGTCAGGCGCACGATCACGTAGGCATACAGGTCATGCAGATCGGCGGCGAGCTGGCCGCCTTCTTGCAAGTTCAGCCCGGCACGAAGGCCCTCTTCGATGATGCGCACCGCGCGGCCAATGGCCTCGCCCTTGGCTTCGATGTGGCCATTGCGCATGGCGCCGCGGGCTTGTGCAAAAGAGTCCAGCAGGCCTTCGAACAGCATCTGCACCAGGCGGTGCGGCGAAGCGCCGTCAACCCCGGTGGTCACCTGGACTTGCTGGTAGGCGCCGAGCTGGCGTTTGGCGGGGGCAGAAAAAGCAGCTGAAGCAAACATGGCTGTTGGGCTTGTAGCGTTGGTCAGATGTTTGGTTATCGGTTCGCTTGCAAGCTGGCTTGAGCCTGGGATCGTTTCGGAACAGAGGGTGTTTCCCGTGTTTCACGAATCGATCCTTGCCCTTTAGTTGGAACTTTTGTTCCAGGCGGCCACCTGGTTGGTGATGTAGGTGTTGAGCGCGGTCAGGCGTGACATGTTGGTATCGAGCGAGGTGTATTGAGCGCGCAGCCGCGCTTCGGTGAGCGCCATGCGGGCGGTCATTTCGTCCTGGCGCTTCTGGTTGAGCGACAGGGTGCTGCTCAGGCTCGCCGCCTTGGTGGAGAGTGCGCCATCGCTGCCGAGGATCTTGTCGGTGAAGATGCGCAGCCGCGTGGCCACCCCGTTCAGGTCGGGGTCGGTCGGGTTGACCATGGGGCTGCTGGCCGAGAAGAGCTTCTTGACCTCGGCAGGGTTGTTGTTGAGCGCACTCGTGAGCCTGGTGTCGTCGATCTTGAGCGTGCCGTCGGCTTGCAGCGTGACGCCCACCGAATTCAGGCTCGGGTAGGTCGCCGAGGCCGGCGACTCGGCCGTCAGCACGTTGCGCAGCTGGCGCTGCAACGAGACAGCCGTGCTGTCACCCTGCAACTTGCCAGCGGTCTTGCTCGATTCGTCGTATTTCGTCTGCGTCGACAACATCTTGGCCAGCGTGTTGTAGCTGTCCACGAACGACTGCACCGAGCCCTTGAGCGAGGTGTTGTCTGGCGCGACCGTGACCTGCACCACCGCGCCGGCAGTGGCCCTGCTCATGTTGAGGGTGAGGCCCTGGATGGTGTCGGTCAGGCGGTTGCCCGAGGTGGTGACGGCCAGGCCATTGATCGTGATCTGCGCGTCGGCAGGCACCTGTGTCTGCGTCATCGGGTTGGCACCGGCATCGGGGTCGAAGCTGATGTCAGCCGCGCCACCCGTGCCCGACAAGCGAAAGGCATTGGCCGACCCGGGGTTGGTCGAACTGATGATGAGGCGTGCACCGGTGGTGTCGTTGACGATCACCGCCGACACACCCGCGCCGGCCGCATTGATCTTGTTGCGCACCGTGGCGAGTGAATCGGTCGGGCTGATGTCGATGCTCATCGCCTCGAGGTTGGGCTGCGGCGCGAACCCGGCCTGGCCGAAGCTGCCGATTTCCACGCGCAGGGTGCCGGCCCCGACCAGCTCGTCGGCCGAGTCGTAGGTGCGGGTCACGGCGGAATGGGCGGTGGCCAGCGACCCGACACTGATGGCGTAGTTGCCGGGCACGGCGCCCTCGCCCGTGGTGACCTGGATGGCTGTGGCATCGGACGAAGCGGCGGTGGTGGCGCCCCAGGTGCTGGCGCGGGTGAGCGCGAGCGAAGAGTCTCTGAAGGTTGACAGGGCGGACTGCAGCTGGCCAAAGGCGGAAATCTTGGTCTGGATCGTCGAGGCCTGGCTCTGCAGCCGGGTGATCGGCTGCTTCTCGATGGACATCAGCTTCGAGATGATGTCTTCGACCGGCAGGCTGCTGCCGATACCTGCTGAACTGATGGTCGCCATGGCATACCTCCAACTTTCCGGCCGTCACCGTGAGACAAACTTCACGATCCAGGCCCCTAAACGCAAACACGGAACATCCAAGCAAGCCCGGATATCCCGTTGTCGGCAGGAATTTCCGGAACTTGAGTCCGGACAGTCTGCTTTTTAGCGTTGCAGCAAGGTCAGCACCTGCTGCGGGAGTTGGTTGGCCTGCGCCACCATGGCGTTGCCAGCTTGCTGCAGGATCTGGGCGCGCGACAGGGCGGCGGTTTCAGCGGCGAAGTCGGCGTCCATGATGCGGCCGCGTGCGGCAGACAGGTTTTCGGCAAAAACGGTCAGGCTGCCAATGACGGAATCGAAGCGATTCTGTGCAGCACCAAACGAAGCGCGTGCGGTCGTGACGTCGATGATGCCGGTGTCGAGTGCCGTGATGGCGGCCAAGGCCCCGGTGCTGTCGAGGCCGGAGATGTTGAGCGCGCCCACCGCCGCAACGGTGGCGGTCAGGTCGACGGAGTTGATCGTCAGCGTGTCGGTGGCATCGGTGCCGGCGCCCACCTGGAAGCTGAACGTGCCCTGGGTGCCGTCGAACAGCACGGTGCCGTTGAAGCGGGTGCCCGAGACGATACGGGCCACTTCGTCATTGAGCTGCTGGAACTCGGCCTGCAGGTTGTCGCGGTCTTGCGAGTTGTTGGTGCCGTTGGCCGACTGCACGGCCAGCTCACGCATGCGCTGCATGGCGTCGCCGATCTTGCCGAGTGCGCCTTCAGCCGTCTGCGACAGCGAGATGCCGTCGTTGGCGTTGCGGGCGGCAACGTTCATGCCGCGCACCTGGGAGTTCATGCGTTCGGCAATCGCGAGGCCGGCGGCATCGTCTTTGGCGCTGTTGACACGCAAGCCTGAGGACAGGCGTTGCATGGCAACCGACAAGGAGCCCTGTGAAGAGGCGAGGTTTCGCTGAGCGTTCAGCGAGTTGAGATTCGTGTTGATGGTCTGGGGCATGTTGCACTCCTTCAAGAATGATCGACCTCCGGCACATGCCGGCGTTTGGCTCCGCAGACGTGTGGTCTTTCGTTCCACAGCGTCTACCGACTTGAAGTCCGCGCGGGTTTAGGTACATCACCTCCGACCGTGGGACCACAGGTCGTCTTCATGACCTGCTGAGTGCAATTGTTCTGGAGGCTTGAGGGGGGCATTGGGCCGAAATGAAGGGGGAAAAACGGCTTTCTCTTTTTGTGACCCGGGTCGGGTCGCCTTCCCGTTCGGGCTGAAGTATTGAAGCCTTGCTCGGTTTGTCTCGGATCTTGTTCACTGCGTGAGGCCGCGCCGGGTGTTCGGCCCGGCGGCCGACCCACTTTCTTGTGTCGACAAGAAAGTGGGCAAAGAAGCGACCCCAGCGGACTCGGCCCTCGCGTTGCGAGGGCTGCCTTGCGCTGCTCGGTCTTTGCGGGTCGGGCAGAACTCACTACGCGGCCGTTGGCCGCTGCGTTCAAACAACCGCCCGAAACTAGTTGTTGATGCGCGCTGCGCGCGCCCCGCAAAGCCCTGTGCCGCTCAGCTCGTCCGAAGGGGAGACGAACACCAGCCGGCCTCGCTTCG
>NZ_JANOCG010000376.1:0-6324 GCF_031412075.1 Rhizobacter sp. | reverse complement strand
TGAACGTAGGCGCCCCCGTCGGCGACGAAGACGAGGTGGTGGCGAGCATCAACACGACCCCGCTGGTGGATGTGATGCTGGTGCTGTTGATCATCTTTCTGATCACTGTGCCCGTCGTCACGCAGAACGCCGCAGTCACCCTGCCCAAAGAGCCCAACATCGTTCGCCAGACCAAGCCCGAGAACATCGAGATCTCGGTCACGCAAGACGGCGACGTGTTCTGGAACGCCCAGGCCGTGGCCGACAACGGTGCGCTGGTCGAGCGGCTGAAGAAGGTGGCGCTCACCGTGCCACAACCGGAGATTCACATTCGTGGCGATGGCAAGTCGCGCTACGAATCGGTGGGCCGGGTGGTGTTTGCGTGCCAGCGCGTGGGCATCCAGAAGATCAGCTTCGTCACCGAACCGCCGCCGCGCGGTTGATCGTCACACTTGCTTGATCGTCACACTTGCCAGGAGAAAAACCCATGGGAATGAACGCAGGTTTAGGCAACGTTGGCACCGAGCCCGAGGTGCTGGTCGAGATGAACACCACACCGTTGATCGACGTGATGCTGGTGCTTTTGATCATGCTGATCATCACCATCCCGATCCAGCTGCACTCGGTCAACCTCAACATGCCGGCCGGCAACCCGCCTCCGCCCGCCGCGCCGCCGGTGGTCGTCACCATCGACATCGATTTCGACGGCACGATCTTCTGGAACGGCGAGGCGCTGCCCGACCGCTCCGCGCTCGAAGGCCGGCTGAGCGCCACGGCGGCGATGCCCGACCAACCCGAGGTGCACCTGCGGCCCAACAAGCTCGTCGACTACGAACGTGTGGCCGGGGTGATGGCCAGCGCACAGCGCCTGGGAGTCAGCAAGCTCGGCATGGTCGGCAACGAACAATTCATCAAATGACGAAGCCGATTAATACCAATTGACACACTGGTATTACTGGTACTAAACTGGTTCTATCGCAGGGGCTGACGCCCGGCAAAACAACAGGAACCGTGAAGGCCGACATGATCGACTTTTTGATCGGGGTGGATGGTGGGGGCACCGCAACGCGCGCGGTCGTGGCGCGCCCCGGTGGGCCCGTGCTGGGCCAGGGCAGCGCCGGTCCGTCGGCCCTGGGACAGGGCATTGCGGCTGCCTGGGTGCAGGTGTTGGCCGCGACCAAAGCGGCGTTCGCCGATGCAGGCCTGGACGCCCCGCCCTGGGAGCGCTGCGCGCTGGGCGCTGGTTTATCAGGCGTGAGCAACCGGCCCTGGCGCGACAAGTTCGTGGCGCAGAACAAGGGCTTCGACCGATTGCTCGTCGAGACCGATGCCTTCGTGATGCTGGTCGGCGCGCACGCCGGCAAACCGGGCGCGATCGTGGCCTCGGGCACCGGCAGTGTGGGCGAGGTGCTGCGGCCCGATGGCACACGCTTCAACGTGGGCGGCTGGGGTTTCCCGGTGGGCGACGAAGGCAGCGGCGCCTGGCTGGGCCTGCGCGCCGTGCGCCTGGCGCAGTGCGCGATGGACGGCCGCATCAACGCCGGCCCGCTGGTGCGCCACATCTGGGCCACCTGCGGCGCCGACCGCGACAGCCTGCAGGCCTGGTGTGACCACGCCGGGCAGTTCGCCTATGCGCAGCTGGCGCCGGCCATCTTCGAGGCCGAAGCCGGCGACCCGGCGGCGGCGCATCTGCTGGGCCGCGCCGTCAGCGCGCTCGACGCCACCGCGCTCGCGCTCGACCCGCAAGGCGGCCTGCCGCTGGTGGTGCTGGGCAGCATCGGCAAGCGCCTGGCCGATCGTTTGTCGCCGGCGGTACGCAGCCGCTGCGTCGAAGCCGCCGACGGCCCGGCCGCCGGCGCGCTGACCTTGATTCGTCGCGAGATCGAGAACGAGAACCACCGATGAAGAAAGCCTTGTTCGACTTCAAGCCGGACGCGCGCGACAGCTCTCCGCTGTATGTGCAGCTGGCCCGCAAGCTGGGCCAGTCCATCCGCGATGGCCGCTACCAGACCAACGAGGCATTGCCTTCGGAGCGCGTGCTGTCGGAGTCGGTCGATGTGTCGCGCGTCACGGCGCGCAAGGCCATCGACCAGCTGGTCGACCAGGGCCTGATCGTGCGCCGCCGTGGCTCGGGCAACTACATCGCCCCGCGCATCGAGCAGCCGCTGTCGCGACTGACGAGCTTCTCGGAAGAGCTGCACCAGCGCGGCTACACGCCCTCGTCGCGGTGGCTGGAGCGTGCCATCACCGCGGCCGTGCCCGACGAGCAGCTGAGCCTCGGCCTCTCACCCGGCGCCCGCGTGGCGCGGCTGGAGCGACTGCGCCTGGCCGACGACGTGGTGATGGCCTACGAGGTGAGTGTGCTGCCGCAAAGTGTGCTGCCCAGCCCCGAGGCGGTCGACGGTTCGCTCTACGAATACCTGACCAGCGTGCACATGGCGCCGGTGCGTGCGTTGCAGCACATCCGCGCGCTCAATGCGCAGCCGCGCCTGGCCGAACAGCTCGGCGTGCCGGTGGGGCAGGCGGTGCTCTTCATCACCCGCATTGGCTTCCTCGATTCGGGGCAGGCGGTGGAGCTCACCCATTCGTACTGTCGCAGCGACTATTACGACTTCGTGGCCGAGATGAGGCGCGAAGCATGAGCGCCAAGTTGCAAGGGCACATCCTCACGCCGCGTGGCTTCGTCAAGGGCACGTTGAGCGTGGCCGAAGACGGCCGCATCGCCGCCATCGAAGGCGAACCCGTCGATGAGCGCGAGGTACGCGAGTCGACGCTCCCGATCGTCATGCCCGGCTTCATCGACCTGCATGTGCACGGCGGTGCCGGCCGCGACATCATGGAAGGCGGCGACGCCGCCGCACGTGTGTCGGAGCTGCATGCGACACACGGCACCACCGCCATGCTGGCCACCACCATGACCGCGCCGATGAGCGACCTGGAGCGCGCCTTCCGCGCGCTCAAGTCAGTCTGCGCCACGCGCAGCCCGCAAGGTGCCCGCGTGCTGGGCGTGCACCTCGAAGGCCCTTACATCAACGCCGGCAAGCTCGGCGCGCAGCCCAACTTCGCGCGGCCGGTGCAGGCCGAAGAACTGCGCCGCCTGAACGACATGGCGCCGATCCGCCTGGTGACGCTCGCACCCGAAACCGCCGGCAACATGGACGCCATCGAGTCGATGGTGAAAGCCGGCTACCGCGTGCAGCTCGGCCACACGCTGGGCAGCTACGAAGACGGCGTCGAAGCCATGAAGCGCGGCGCCACCGGCTTCACGCATTTGTTCAACGCGATGAGCGGCCTGCACCACCGCGAGCCCGGCATGGTGGGCGCGGCGCTGGCGCACGCCACCTACTCCGAGATCATTCCCGACCTGCTGCACGCGCACCCCGGCGCTATCCGCGTGGCGCTGCGTGCTATCCCGCACCTCTACTGCGTGACCGACTCGACCGCCGCCGCCGGCATGCCCGATGGCGAATACAAGCTCGGCCGCCACAAGGTCACCAAATGCCTGGGCGGTGTGCGCCTGGCCGACGGCACCCTGGCCGGCTCGACGCTCACGATGGACCAGGCGCTGCGCAACCTGGTCAACGAATTGGGCCTCGGCTTGGTCGACGCTTCGCGTCGCGTCGCCACCAACGCCGCCGACTACATGGGCGTGGCCGACCGTGGCCGCCTGGCGGTGGGCGCCTGGGCCGACCTGGCGGTGCTCGACCGCGATTTGAAACTGACCGATGTGTACGTAGAAGGAAGTCCCATTGAGAGGAGCAAGGATTGAACACGCGCATGCTGGCTGAGGCGCGCGAAGCGCCCGCCGCCGTGGCCCGCCAACTGGCCCAGAACGACCAGGCCTACAGCGACTTCGGCGCCTTCTTGCGCGCCCGGCCGCCGAGCTCGGTGCTCACCGTGGCGCGCGGCAGCTCCGACCACGCAGCCCACTTCATGGCCTACCTGATCATGGCGCGCATGGGGCGGCTGGTGACCTCGCTGCCGATGTCGCTGATCACGCTCTACCAGTCGCAGATCATTTGCGAGGGGCTCGCGTCGATGGCGTTCTCGCAATCGGGCCAGAGCCCCGACCTGGTGGCACCGATGCGCTACTTCAGCGCCGGTGGCGCCTGCACCGCCGCGTTCGTGAACGACCCCGAATCGCCGCTGGCGCAGGCGGCGCAGTGGGTGTTCCCGTTGCATGCCGGTGCCGAGACCAGCGTGGCGGCGACCAAGAGCTTCATCACGCAGCTGGTGGCGGGTGCGCGCGTGGTCGCGGCCTGGCAAGACGACCTGGTGTTGCAGGCGGCACTCTCGGGGCTGCCCGGCGTGCTGGCGCGTGCGGCCCATGCCGATTGGTCGAGCGCGGTCGAGGCGCTGCGCCACGCCGACCGCCTGTTCGTCATCGGCCGCGGCACCGGTTTGCCGGTGGCGATGGAAGCGGCGCTCAAGTTCAAGGAGACCTGCGCCATCCAGGCCGAGGCCTTCTCGGGCGCCGAGGTCAAGCACGGCCCGATGGCGCTGATCGACGAGGGCTACCCGCTGCTGGTGTTTGCGCCGCGCGGGCCGGCTCAGGCCGGGCTGGTGGCCCTGGCCGAAGAGATGCGTGGGCGCGGTGCCAAGGTGCTGCTGGCCGCACCCGTCGGCACGCCGGGCGCCACGCTGCCGATCGTCGAAACGGCCTCGGTGGAGCTTGATCCGATCTCGGCCATCCAGAGCTTCTATCCGATGGTCGAGGCGCTGGCCCAGGCAAGAGGCTTCGACCCGGATCGGCCGCGCCACCTGGCCAAGGTCACGCGGACTCAATAGGGCCGGCCATGAGCGCTTCATTCCAAGCGGGCCGGCTGGTGATGGTCGACATCCAGGGCACCTCGCTCGACGCGGCGACCGCCGACTTCCTGCGCCGCCACCACATCCGCGCCGTCTGCCTTTTCCGTCACAACCTTGGCACCGAAGCCAAGGTGAAACAACTCACCGCCGACCTGCGCGAGGTGATGGGCGAGCACGCGCTGATCGGCCTCGACCAGGAAGGCGGTTCGGTGGTGCGTGCCACCTTCTTGCCGCAAGCGCCCGCGGCGATGGCACTCGGTGCCGCGGGTGACGAAGCCCTGGCCGAAGCCGTCGGCGAAGCCGTGGGCCGCGGTGTGCGCAGCCTCGGCATCAACTGGGATTTCGCCCCGGTGCTCGACGTCAACAACAACCCGGCCAACCCGGTGATTGCCGAGCGCAGCTTCTCTGACAACCCGGCCGAGGTGACGCGCCTGGCCGGTGCCTGGATGCGTGGCGCGCTGCGCGCCGGTGTGGCCTGCTGCGTGAAGCACTTCCCCGGCCACGGCGACACCCACATGGATTCGCACAGCCACCTGCCGGTGGTCGACAAGCCGCTGGCGGCGTTGGAAGCGATGGAATTCCGCCCCTTCCGCGACCTGAAGGGCGAGGCCCCCGCCATGATGACGGCGCACATCGTCTACCCGCAGCTCGATGCCGAGCACCCGGCCACGCTGTCGCGCCAGATTCTCGGTGGCGTGTTGCGCGAGGCCTGGGGTTACGAGGGTGTGGTGATCACCGACTCACTGGTGATGAAGGCCATCTACGACCACTACGGCCATGACCGCGCCGCCGTGCTCGCATTGCAGGCCGGTGCCGACATGGTGATGGCGCTCGGCAGCCAAGCGGACCAACTGGCGGCCATCGAGGCGATTCAGCACGCTCAGGCCAGCGGCGCACTCACCAGCGCACAACTTGAACGTGCGTGTGCGCGGCTCGACGCGCTGGCCGCCCGCTTTCCGGCAGGTGCCACCGCATACCCAAGCGCACAACGCGAGAGCGACGACCGCCTGATGCACCGCGCCTGGGCCGCGGGCCTCACCGCGCTCGGTGCGCCGCAAGCACCCGCACGGAACCAGCCGCTGCGCGTGATCACGCAGCGCCGCGTGCCTTGCGACGGCGTCTCTGAAGCTGGTTTGCCGGCCGACGCCGTGGCGCGCCTCTTCGAAGGCTTCACCGACGTGGACCTGCTGGCGCTCGACGACCTGGCCTCACTCGACTGGTCCACGCTGCCCGCCGATGGCCGCCGCACCGTGCTGGCCTCCAACCACCGCGAGCGCTACGGCGCCCAGTCAACAAGCTGGCGCCCCGACCTGCACCTGGTGCTGTGGAACCCGTTTCAGGTGCTCGACATCGCCGCGCCCGCCGTCGTGAGCTGGGGTTATGCCAACGGCGCACTCGAAGCGGTACACGCCTGGCTCGAAGGGCGGGTGGTGGCTTCGGGTGTGTCGCCCGTCCGCCTGAGCGCCTGAAACCAAAAACGACAACGAGGAGACGCCCATGCAGACCGAACCAACCGCAGCGCCACAACGCTCGCCG
>NZ_JANOCG010000375.1:0-3771 GCF_031412075.1 Rhizobacter sp. | reverse complement strand
GACATAATCGTTCGAGCCTTTTTCTTCACTCATATGCCATCAAATTCCACGGTCAAGGTTGCTCTCGCGCAGATAAAATCCACGGTGGGGGATCTGGCCGGCAACGCCCGCAAGATCGTCGAGTTTTCGCGCCGTGCTCATGCGCAAGGCGCGCGCCTGGTGCTCACGCCCGAGTTGGCCTTGTGCGGCTACCCGCCCGAAGACCTGCTGTTGCGCCCGGCCTTCATGCAGGCCTGCGCCCAGGCTTTGGCCGAGTGCGCCGAGGCGCTGGCCGATCTGCCGGGTTTGCATGTGGTGGTGGGGCATCCGCATCAGTGGGGTGAGCGGGGCGATGTTAGGTCGAAGTCGCACGCGGTGCAGCAGCGCTACAACGCGGCCTCGGTGCTGGCAGGGGGCAAGATCGTTGCCACCTACTGCAAACGCGAGTTGCCCAACTACCAGGTGTTCGACGAACGGCGCTACTTTGCTTCGGGGCGCGACGCGGGGCAGGGCGCGGTGGTGTTTGAAGTGGAAGGCCTGAAGTTCGGCCTCAACATCTGCGAAGACGCGTGGTTCGACGAACCCGCACGTGCCGCCAAGGCCGCCGGTGCCGAGGTGCTGTGTGTCATCAACGCCTCTCCCTTCCACCTGGGCAAGGTGACCGAGCGCGAAGAGCGCATGGCCTTGCGCGCCCGTGACGTGGGCATGCCCTTGCTCTATGCGCACCTGACCGGTGGGCAAGATGAAGTGGTGTTCGACGGCGCGTCGTTTGCCCTGGATGCGCAGGGCAAGGTGGGGTCACGTGCACCCTTCTTTGAAGAGGCGCTGACGATCGTCGAAGTGGGGCGGGAGCACGTGAGCGGCCCAACGGCCCCGGTTCCCGAAATGGAAGCGCAGGCCTGGGGTGCCCTGGTCACTGGGGTGCGCGACTACATCGGCAAGAACGGCTTCCCCGGCATCTTGCTCGGCTTGAGTGGCGGTATCGACTCAGCCTTGGTGCTGGCGATTGCTGTCGACGCGCTGGGCCCCGAGAAGGTGCGCACCGTGATGATGCCTTCGCCCTACACCGCCGACATTTCGTGGATCGACGCGCGTGACATGGCAGAACGGCTCGGCGTGCGCTACGACGAAATCTCCATCGTGCCGATGTTCGAGGCCTTCAAAGAGAGCCTGGCCACCGAGTTCGCCGGCCTCAAAGAAGACACCACCGAAGAAAACATCCAGGCCCGCATCCGAGGCACCTTGTTGATGGCCTTGTCGAACAAGTTTGGTGCGATCGTGCTGACCACCGGCAACAAGAGCGAGATGGCCACCGGCTACTGCACGCTCTATGGCGACATGGCGGGCGGCTTTGCGGTGATCAAAGACGTGGCCAAGACCCTCGTCTACCGGTTGGCCGTGTGGAAGAACGCGCAAGGCGCCGAGGTCATCCCCCAGCGCATCATCACGCGCCCGCCCTCGGCCGAGCTGCGCCCCGACCAGAAAGACCAGGACAGCCTGCCGCCCTACGAGGTGCTCGACGGCATCTTGCAGCGCTACATGGAAGACGACCAGGGCATCGACCAGATCATTGCGGCGGGTTATGCGGCGGCCGATGTAGAACGGGTCACCCGGCTCATCAAGATCAACGAGTACAAACGGCGCCAGGCGCCCATCGGCATTCGAATCACCCACCGGGCCTTTGGTAGGGATTGGCGCTACCCCATCACTTCGAAGTTCCGCGCTTAAACTACCAGCATCTATTTGCCAAGGAGTCCGCCATGAAACAGATCACCGCGATCGTGAAGCCGTTCAAGCTTGAAGAGGTGCGCGAAGCGCTGGCCGACGTGGGCGTGACCGGGCTCACCGTCACCGAGGTCAAGGGCTTCGGGCGCCAGAAGGGTCACACCGAGCTGTACCGCGGCGCCGAGTACGTGGTCGACTTTCTGCCCAAGGTGAAGGTCGAGGTGGTGGTGAAAGATGTGGACGTGGACCGCTGCATCGAAGCCATCGTCAAAGCCGCCAAGACCGGCAAGATCGGTGACGGGAAGATTTTTGTCACGGCGGTGGAGCAGGTGGTTCGCATCCGCACCGGCGAGACGGACGAAGCGGCGGTCTGATCCACGCTTCAGTTCAACAAAAAGCCCGCAGCGTGCGGGCTTTTTTGCGGGCTAGATTTTTCGGTAGTCGTCGGAGGCGGTGGCTTGCTGTGCCTGCTCGGCCAGCCGATCCAGCAGCAGGACCGGGTCGTTGGCCACTTGCAGCAGCTGGTACTGCGCGGGCGGCACAAAACCTTCGGCCACGCCTTGTTCCATGAACGACAGCAGGCGGTCGTAGTAGCCGTCGACGTTCAACAGCCCCACGGGCTTGTCGTGATAGCCCAGCTGGCGCCAGGTCCAGACCTCGAACAGCTCTTCGAAGGTGCCAATGCCACCGGGCAAGGCGAGGAACGCATCGGCGCGCTCGGCCATCATCTGCTTGCGCTGGTGCATGGTGTCGACCACATGCAGCTCGGTGAGCCCGGGGTGGCCCAGCTCGCGACCCATCAGCGACTGTGGAATGACCCCGATCACCGATGCTCCGGCGGCGAGCGCCGCATTGGCGACGGTGCCCATCAGCCCGGCATTGCCACCCCCGTAGACCAGCTGCCAGCCGCGTTGGCCGATCAGCGTGCCGACCTGCCGGGCCGCCGCTTCATACGCGGCTTGGCCACCCAGGCGCGAGCCGCAGTAGACACACAGCGACAGCGTGCTCACAGAAAGCGGTGCCACAGCGCGGCACTCCACAAACCAGCGCACAAGACCAGCGAAAGAAACACGGCCGCGCTGGCCAGATCTTTCGCGCGCTTGGACAGGTCATGCAGCTCGAATGACACCCGGTCGATGGCCGCTTCGATGCCCGAGTTCAGCAGCTCGACGATCATCACCAGCAGCACGGCGCCGACCAACAAGCCGACCTCGACCCAGGTGCGGCCGACCCAGAAAGCCGACGGGATCAGGATGACGGCCAGCCACGTTTCCTGGCGAAACGCGCTCTCGCCCAAGTACGCCGTTTTCAGCCCTTCGAACGAGTAGCCGGTGGCGCGAATCACCCGGTCGAGCCCAGTTCGGCCCTTGAATGGATTGCTCATGGGCGGCGATTGTGCCTGCCCGTTCAGGCGGTGCGGCGAGGCTCGGGCAAGGCCGTGACGAGGCGCGTTCCGCAGATGGCGTCGTGCCAGAACTGGCGTTGTGGGTGCAGCAGCGCGAGCAGCGCGTAGACCACGACGCCGACGCCCACCGCGCCCAGCGCTTGCCATTTCGACCAGTCATTGAGCATGGCCAGCAAGGTGGCCGGCGCAACCCAAAGGCAGCTCGCAACGAAACGAAGCAGGGCCTGGCCTTGACTCAGTCGCTGCCCGTCGGCGGTGACGACGCGAATGTGCCAGGTCTGCATCGGCAGGGTCTGGCCGCGTTTCGACCAGAACCAGGTGAAGTAAACACCGTAGATCACAAAGGTGATCACCCGCAGGGCCGTCCCGCTCTGCAAGGGGTGCTGCTGGCCGGTGAGGGCCACAAACAAAGCCCCGACAGCGCCCGGAATCAGGCCGATGCCGAACAGGAGCAGGCCTTCGTAAACGAAGCTCGCCATTCGCCGCCGCAGGCTGGGTGCCCGGGCTTCCGGGGCAGCCCCGGTCATGGTTGGCGAGAGGCAGGCGCGGATGCTGCGGCGGAACGAGTCGCGGCGCCTTGCGGCCCCCGTTTGGGCAGCAGGGTGGCCTGGTCGACGAAGCCGGAAGTGACCGCGATCTTGGGCAGGCCCGACGGCTGGTGC
>NZ_JANOCG010000374.1:0-13920 GCF_031412075.1 Rhizobacter sp. | reverse complement strand
GCGGCGCTTGAGCGAGATGCGCTCGGCCACGGCCCAGGCGAGAAAGCCACCGAACAGCAGCACGTCGGCCAGCGTGCCATTGACCAGCAGGTGCGACAGCGCCCACAGCTTGGTGGCCACCAGCATCGGGTGCTTGGTCACCGACTTGATGCGCCCCGGCAGGTAGGCCGCCAGCAGCAAGGGGAACACCGGCAGCATCAGCAGCATCACCAGGTGGCGCATGCCGGCGGGGGGTGTGTACAGCAACACCGGTGACTGCCGCGCGAGGCCGTACCCATAGACCAACAGCACAAAGCCGGCCAGCGACACCACGGCGTAGATGCCTTTCCAGGCTTTTTCGTTGCGCGCGGCCTGTGCGTCACGCCAGGCGGGTGCCACGATGGCCACGGCGTGCATGCCGAGGAACAGCACAAGGCCTAAAACAAGCAGGGTCATGGAGGGCTCCAGCGGCAGCAGTGAAGGGGCGCAGTCTACTGGCTGTGGGTCACGCTCCCGGGCCGGGTGCGCGCAGCACCCGGCCACCACGGCAGCGCAGCCGCCATCTCGAGCGCCACACCGGGCGCCGCCGCTGGCGTGTAGCCCGGCAGAACCGCCAGCCGCGCACGCCATTCGGGGCCAGCCAGCACGGCGCACAGGCGTTGTACCGCTGGGTGTTGCAGGCTGGGTTTGAGGCAGACCAGAAAGTATTCTTCGTCGACCAGCGGCACGAAGTGCAGGCCGAATTCGGCAGCCGCCGCTTCGATGCCCAAGCCCACATCGGCCAGGCCGCTGGCAATGCTCGCAGCCACGGCCACATGGGTTTCTTCGATGTGTTCGGCATCACCTGGCAAATGCTGCGCGGCCAAACCCGCCTCGTGCATCAGGTGGTCAACGAGCAGGCGCGTGCCCGATCCCACCTGGCGGTTGGCAAAACGAAGCGGCAGGCGCATCAGGTCGCTGAACCCACGCACCTGGCCCGCGTGTTCACGCCGCAGCATCAGGCCCTGGCGCCGCCTCACGCAGCCGATCAGCATGTGCAGCTCCGGCTTGAGCAGCGGCTTGAGCGCCTTCACAAACGTGGGCGCCGCACCGTGCAACGCCGGCACCGGAAACCCTGCCACCACACACTGCCCTTCGTTGAGTGCACGCAGGCTGTCGAGGCTGCCCTGGAAATGGATGTCCAGGTGCAGCGCGGCGCTGCTGTCGGCCACCTGCTGAAGAATGGGCAAGGCCAGGCCGTGGCTGGCGGCCACGGTCAGCACCTGGTGGTGTTCGTCGCGTGCGTCGGCGAGCACACGCGCAAGGTCAGCGCGCAAGGCCTCGATGTGCGGCTGCATGCGGGTGCGGGCACGGCGCTCGGCCCACAACAAGCGCTCGGCAAACGGCGTGAGCGTGGCACGCTGCCCGCGCGACCAGACGATGAGCGGCTCGTTGAGCACGGTCTCCCACTTCTTCAACGCGCCCCACAAAAAGCGGTAGGAGCAGCCAAGGTCTTGCGCGGCATGCTGGATCGAGCCGCCTTCGCGCACGGAGCTGAGCAGATCGAACAAGGGGCTGCCGAGGCTCGCACCACGTTGTTCGCCAGGCTCGAAGGCGTAGTGCAGGTGAACGCCAACACCGACCGGGTCTGCGGGGTGCTGTTCGTCTTTGCGCTGCCGGGTCGAAGCCATGGCCATCTTTCGCTCAAAACACCAGGGTGCGCCAACTCAGGTCGCTCGCGCGGGCCATGAACTGCACCGCGCCGCCGCGCCGTGTGCACTCAGGAATCAGCACCGTGGCGCCCAGGCCGTTGGCGTGCAATGCGTCGGTGCAGGCGTAGAACACAGCGCCGTGGGTCGCCGCTTCGCGCATCGCATCGTAGATCGATTTGTCGTGTGCTGCCGCGTACAGCGCTTGTGCCACACCGGGCTGCAACAAGCGAACGCTGCGGGCGGTGAAGTAGATCTCGACCGGCATGTCGAGCGCGGCGGCGGCGGCCGCATGAAAGAAAGGCGTGGCCAATCGGTGCGGCGTTTCAGGCTCGCTGGCCCACAGCAGAATCGCAATGCCTGAGGCTGTGTTCATGGCAACTCCCGAAAGGCTTCGGCATGGCGGGCCATCAGCGAATGCACGCCCTCACCTCGCGCCAGCTGCGCCCGGTCGCGCTCGAAGTCGGTCACGGCGAGGCGCGCGATCCAGCCTTCGCCATAAGGATCGGTGTGCACCCGTTGCGGCGCGTCGTCGAGCAGCGGGTTGACGGCGAGCACCGTGCCCGAGACGGCGCACTTCACCGACACGATCGCCTTCGCCAACTCGACCACCGCGATCGCCCGCCCCTGCTCGACCCGCGTGCCCACCGGCTTGGCGCGGCACATGTAGATCTCGCCTGAGAGCTTGATGCCCAGTGAGGTGATGCCCACCGTGGCGGTGCCGTCACGTTCCAGCCGCGCCCACACGTCGTGCTCGACGAGGTAGTAAAGATCGGCAGGGAACGAGAGCTCATGCAGGTTCATCGAGCCCTCGCCTCGAAGCAAGATGGCGGAAGGGTGTGGGAGTCGAACCCACCCGGCGACGCATGGCGCCACCCACCGGGTTTGAAGCCCGGCCGTTCCACCGGGAACGTTTCCCTTCCTAAAACTTTGGGGACGCGTGGTTTCACCGCGCCGCCTCTGCGAATGCCACCGAATCGCTGCGCAAACGGTGCACATCACCCACCCGCCGCAACAAGCCGATGTGATCGAAATACTCCAGCAGCTGGATCGCACGCTTGCGGCCGAGCCCGGTGGCGTCGCGGAAGCTGCCGGCCGTGACTTCGCCGTCGTGGCTCGCCGCCACTCCACGCGCCAGCGCCGCAAGCGCCACCATGCAAGCGGTCGGATAAAACAAGTCTTTCACCACCTGATGCAACTCGCCCCCGCTCGCCAGCCGGGCCAGCGTGGTGCGTATCAAGGGCTCGCTCTCATTCGAGGCGCGCGCCAGGTCTCGCGCCCAACTGCCTTCGAAGCCCGCCGCGGCCAACCAGGGCGCGATCTTCTGCGCAAGCCGCTGATCGGCGGCCGACAAGCGCGAGCCGTGCTCAGTCAGGTGAACGAACGAGCCACGCAACGCCAGGTCGCCTGCGGCCACCAGGGCGGCCAGCAAGGCGCGCCACAGCGGCTCGGGCAAACGCGGCGCGGCCAGGCGGCGCAAGCGACCGGCATCGGGGCCGAGTTCATCGGGCCGCTGCGCGTGAAACACCTGCAAGGCCGCCAGCACCGCCTCGCGCACCACGGCGCGGTGTTCTGCCCCCAGTGCCCAATCGCCTTCGGTCGCATCGACTGCACACAGGCTGCCTTCGGGCAAGGGCGGCATGGCTGCTGCGTCCAGCCCCTCGGCGCACAGCCAACGTCGCAAAGCCACGCCGTGTGTCGCGGCGGCGAGCAGCGCGGCAAGCCGCGCCTCGGCCAGCGGCTGCGCCCAGGCCGCCAGCTCGACCAGGCGCTGCGGCGTGCGCCGGTAGCGCGTGGGTGCAAACGGGTCGAGCACCTCACCGCCAGCCAGCGTGCGGCTGGCCGAGTTGTCGCGCAGCACCACGCGGTCGCCACGCCAGGCCGCGATGGGCTGGCTGAGCACGATCTGCACACGGCCGTGGGCGCCGGGCGCGAGCGCGTCTTGCGCCTCGGGGCGGTCGAGCACGGCCACCGTGCCCATCACGTCGCTGGCCCCGATGTGCACATGCACCGGCGTGCCCGAGCGCAGCGGCTTGGTCTCGCCGTGCCACAGGGTCAGCGTCGCATCCAGTCGCTGGGTGTCGAGCGCGGCGTGCGGTGCGGCGAGCCACTGGCCACGTTCGATGTCGTCCTTGGCGATGCCCACCAGGGCGACCGCACAACGCTGCCCCGCGTGGGCCTCGGTCACCACCTGGTTCTGCGCATGCAGGCTGCGCACCCGCGCGCGCAGGCCCTTGGCCGAGGGCGTGACTGCCAGCTCATCGCCGACCTGCACACGCCCCGCGTGCACCGTGCCCGTGACCACGGTGCCCACACCCGCCAGCGTGAACGCCCGGTCGATGGCGAGACGAAATGCAGCGCCTTCGCTCGCACGCTGCGCCGTGCTGCGGGCGGCCTCGAACAACAGCTCGCGCAAGGCCGCGAGGCCAGCGCCGGTTTGCGCCGACACCGGCAGCACCGGCGCACCCGCCAGCGAGGTGCCATCCAGCAGCGCAGCCACTTCGTCTTGCACCGCAGCCACCCGCTCGCCATCGGCCCGGTCGACCTTGGTCACGGCCACCGCACCACGCGACAGACCGAGCAGCGACAGCACGGCCAGGTGCTCGCGTGTTTGCGGCATCACACCGTCGTCGGCCGCGACCAGCAACAGGCCGTAGTCGATGCCGGTGGCACCGGCGAGCATGGTGTGCACCAGGCGCTCATGGCCAGGCACGTCGATGAAGCCGATGCGTTCGTCGGCGTGGGGTGTGTCGAGAAAGGCGTAGCCGAGCTCGATGGAAATGCCGCGTCGCTTTTCTTCGGGCAGGCGGTCGGTGTCGACGCCGGTCAGCGCACGCACCAGCGTGGTCTTGCCGTGGTCGATGTGACCGGCGGTGCCGACGATCATGAGCCAAGCACCTCGCTGAGCCGAGGCAACTGCGCGACGAAGGGCGCGCTGTCTTCGAGGCAGCGCAGGTCGAGCAGCAATCGGTCGTCGGCAATGCGGCCGATCACCGGCAGCGGCAGGCAACGCAGGGCGTGGGCGAGACGATCGAGCGCGGTGCCCACGCCTTTCTTCGCGCCGGCCGGCGCGATGGCCAGGCCCGCAGAGGGCAGCCGTTCGACTGGCAGTGAGCCGGAGCCGATCTGGCCCAGCAACGCCACCACCTCGACGCTGAACTGCGGCGCCACCGCAGCGGCCACTGCCGGCTGCAACGCATGCGCCATGGCGCGAATGGCGTCGGCGGGTCGCGTCAGCAGGCGCAGCGTCGGCAGGTCTTGCGCCAAGCGCTCGGGCCGCAGATAAAGCACCAGCGTGGCCTCAAGTGCGGCCAGTGGCAGCTCGCTCATGCGCAGCGCACGTTTCATCGGGTACTTGCGGATGCGGCCCACCGCCTCCTTGCTGCCAACGATCAGGCCGGCCTGTGGGCCACCGAGCAGCTTGTCGCCGCTGAAGGTGACGACGTCGCAGCCGGCGGCGAGCATTTCTTGCGGCGTGGGCTCACGCGGCAGGCCGTAGTGGGCCAGGTCGATCAGCGAGCCGCTGCCGAGGTCGGTGGCGAGCGGCACACCCTTCGCGTGCGCAATGGGTGCAAGCGTGGCCTCGTCGACCGCGGCAGTGAAACCTTGCACCGCGTAGTTGCTGGTGTGCACCTTCATCACCAGCGCCGTGCGCTCGTTGATGGCGCGCTCATAGTCGTGCGGGTGGGTGCGGTTGGTGGTGCCCACCTCGACCATGTGCGCACCGGCGCTGGCCATCACGTCGGGCATGCGAAAGGCGCCGCCGATCTCGACCAGCTCGCCGCGCGAGACGATCACTTCCTTGTCGCGCGCCATCGCGGCGATGGTGAGCAACACGGCCGCCGCGTTGTTGTTGACCACGGTCGCGGCCTCGGCGCCGGTGATCGTGCACAGCAGTTCTTCGACGATGCTGTCGCGGTCGCCGCGCCCACCCGAGGCGAGGTCGTATTCGAGGTTGTTCGGGCCGGCCATCATCGCCAGCAGGTGTTGCAAGGCGCTGTCAGGCAACAGCGCGCGGCCGAGGTTGGTGTGGATCACGGTGCCGGTGAGGTTGAGCACGCGGCGCATGCGTGGCGCCAGGCGCGCGGCGATGCGCTCGCCCAAGGCGGCATCGAGCACAGGGCCTTGCACCGCCGAGGAATCCAGCTCACCGGCCAGCGCCTGCGTGCGCAACGCGTCGAGCAGCGCACGCGCCTCGGCCGTCACCAGGGTGTGCCCCTGTTCGGCCACCAGCGCTGCCACGGCGGGCGAGCGCAAGAGCCGGTCGACGGAAGGCAGGTCCTTCGCGCTGGCCTTGGAACCGTGAACCACGGATTCGGCGGGCCGGGCCATCAGCGGGCCCCTGGGCTTGGCGGCGGCTCGGGCTCGCCGACAGGGTCACCAAAAAGAAGCATCAGGTTGACACCCTGGCGCTTGAGCCCGGTGTCGGACACCAGCAGGTCGAGCGTGAGCGTGGCCAGGTCGTCGGCCACCGGCTCGACGAAGGGGTCGCGGTCGGTGTGCATGATCTTCAGGTAGTGGCCACAGTCGTCGCAGGTTTCGGCCTGCACCACGGCCACCGCGGCGCGGCCGGACGGGTCGCCCTCCGACCCGGCCACATCGAGCGACTGGTAGGCGATGCTCTTGGTGCTGAGGCAGTGGCTGCACTTGATGCGCAGCATGTGCCACTGCATGCTGCACAGCGAGCAGTGCAGGTAACGCTGGCCGAGCAGCTCGCCGCTGGTGCGCGTGAGGCTGGCCACCGGGCGGCTGCCGCAGCAGGGGCAGGCGGTCTCGTCGTCGATGCGGCCGAAGGGCTGGCCGCGGCCGTCTTGCTGGCGCTGCAGCACGCTGCTCACCAGCTGCGACCAGTACACCTGCAGCGCGGCGGCGATGATCGGCGCGGTGCCGAGGTCCAGCCCCTTCATCACACCGGTGAGCAGGCAGTCGGCCTGGCGCTCCAGCCAGTCGGCGGGGCACTCGGCCAGGTGAGCCAGCGTGTGCCGGGCACCGCTCGGTGCCTTGAATTGCATCTCGGCCACCAACGCACGCAACACACCCTGCCAGGCCGCGTGGCGTGGCCATTCGGAGGCGGGCAACGGCGGCACACCGAGGCGCGCGGCGTGATCCAGCGCGTCGGCATCGGGCAGCGGCACGCGGGGGATGCGGGCCAGCTGATCGTGCTGGGCCTGCGCCAGGTCGGCCATGAAGTTCAGAAAGTCTTCCATCGAGTGGCCACGCGCCAGCTGGCGCAGGCGCATCGCGCGCTCGGCGAACAGCGTGCCGCGCTGAGGCGGGTGCAGGAAGGGCGTCTCGCCGCCCGCCTTGGCGGCAATCTCTTCCGGCGACATCACCCGCACGGTGGCAGTCACAGCCATGAAATCCACCTCTCTGGAAACGAACGCGGGCGCCCGGGGGCGCCCGCCACACGATCATGCACCTTCACTTGCCTTCAGTCATCTTGCGGTGCCACAAGGCATGGTTTTGCCGGGCCCAGCCTTCGGTGACGGTGCCGCGCGTCATGGCGCGCACAGTGCCCTTGACCCAGATCGCGGCGTAGACGTGAACGATCACCGCCAGGATCAGCACCACTGCCGCCACGGAGTGCAGCAACACGGCGGCGCGTTGCAGGCCGATCGGGAAAGCACCGGTGAACCACGGTGCCCAGAACATGAAGCCAGTGACCAGCATCACAAGCAGGCTCACAGCCATCAGCCAGAACACCATCTTCTGCCCGAAGTTGTACTTGCCCACCGGCGGCATCTTGGACTTGTCGCCGCGCAGCATGTCGCCCGCATGCTTGCGCCACTCGCGGTCGGCGTCGTTCAAGACGTTCTCGCGCCAGAGACGGAAAAACATCAGGAGGAAGGCCAGGAACATCGCCACCCCCAGGAACGGGTGCAGGATGCGCGCCCACTGCCCGCCACCGAACAGGTGGGTGAAGAAGTAGAAGCTCGGGTGGAAGAAGGCCAGGCCCGACAGCCCGGCCAGCACGAACATCAAGGCGATGACCCAGTGGTTCATGCGCTCGCTGTCGGTGTACCTCTGAAGCAAGCGGCTCATGATGGCTCCTTCTCTTCAGGCTTTTCTTCAGGCTTTTCTTCAATAGGCCCCACCTTCATGTAGTGGAAGAAACCCGCCAGCACAGCGCCGATCATGCCGGCCACGGCCAGCGGCTTGGCGATGCCCTTCCACACCGCCACCATCGGGCTGATGGTGGGGTTCTTCGGCAGGTCTTCCAGCTCGGGCCGGTCGGCATGCTTGAGGACATACATCACGTGGGTGCCACCCACACCTTGCGGGTTGTAGAGGCCGGCGTTCTTGAAGCCGCGCTCCTGCAGCTCCACCGCGCGCTTCTCGCCGTAGGCCACCATGTCGTCTTTGGTGCCGAAGCCGATGGCGCCGGTCGGGCAGACCTTCACGCAGGCCGGCTCCAGGCCCACGCCCACGCGGTCAGAGCACAAGGTGCACTTGTAGGCCTTGCTGTCTTTCTGGCTGATGCGTGGCACGTCGAAGGGGCAGCCCTTCACGCAGTAGCCGCATCCGATGCAGTTCTCACTGATGAAGTCGACGATGCCATTGGCGTATTTGACGATGGCCCCCGGCGCCGGGCAGGCCTTCAAGCAGCCCGGGTCTTCGCAGTGCATGCAGCCGTCTTTGCGGATCAGCCATTCGAGGTTGCCTTCCTCGGGCTCGACCTCGAAGAACTTCATCACCGTCCACGAAGTCGGCGACAGGTCGCTCGGGTTGTCGTACACACCGATGTTGGTGCCGACCTCGTCGCGCAGGTCGTTCCAGTTCATGCACGCGACCTGGCAGGCCTTGCAGCCGATGCACTTGGACTCGTCGATGAGCTTGGCGACCTGCGGCGCCGAAGTGCGCACCTGCGGGCTGGGGGTGGTGGTGGCCGAGCGGGCGACCACGTCGAGTGATTGCATGCTCATGATCAGCCCACCTTTTCGATGTTGACGAGGAAGGCCTTGAACTCAGGTGTCTGCGAGTTCGCGTCCCCTACGAACGGGGTCAACGCGTTGGCCAGGTAGCCGTTCTGCGTGACCCCCTTGAAGCCCCAGTGGATGGGGATGCCCACGTGGTGAACGCGCTTGCCGTTCACGTCCATGCCCTTCATGCGCTTGGTCACCACACACGCCGCGATCACCTCGCCGCGGTTGCTGCGCACCTTGACCTGGTCACCCTGCTTGATGCCTTTCTCTTTCGCCAGCTCTTCACCGATCTCGACGAAGGGCGCCGGCTGCACGATGGCATTGCTGCGCGAGTGTTTGGTCCAGTAGTGCAGGTGCTCGGTCAGGCGGTAGGTGGTGGCCGCGTAGGGGAACTCCTCTTTCTTGCCGAAGGCTTCGAGGTCGCCCTTGTAGACCCGCGCCGCCGGGTTGCTGACGGCTTTGGGGTTGTTGGGGCACATCAGGTTCACGCCCACCGGTGTCTCGAAAGGCTCGTAGTGCTCGGGGAAGGGGCCCTCGGCCATGCCCACGGCGTGGAAACGCGCCACGCCCTCGGGGTTCATGATGAAGGCGCCCACACCCTGATCGGGCGCGGCGTCAGGCCGCATGTCGGGCACGTCGGCACCGCCAGCCCAACTGGTGCCGTTCCACGCGAGGTACTTGCGTGACGGGTCCCAGGGCTTGCCGTCTTTGTCGGCGCTGGCGCGGTTGTAGAGGATGCGCCGGTTGGCGGGCCAGGCGAAGCCCCAGCCGGGGAACACGCCCAGGCCGGTCGGGTCGGCGGTGTCGCGCCGCGCCGTCAGGTTGCCCGCCTGGCTCCAGCAGCCGGCGTAGATCCAGTTGCCACACGAGGTGGAGCCGTCGTCGCGCAGCATCGCAAAGGCTGGCAGCTGCTCGCCCGCCTTCACCAACACCGCGCGCGGGGCTTTCGGGTCTTTCGGGTCGGGCGGGGCCAGCACGTCGGCCAGAGCCTTGCCGTTGATCTCGCGCAGCACCTCGCTCGGGTGGGGCGTGTTGGCGTTGATGTACGGCCAGGCCAGGCCTGCGATCGGCTCCGGCAGCGCCCCACCATCCTTGGCATACATGCCACGCAACTTCATGAACAGGCGCGCCATGATTTCGGAGTCGGGCTTGGCTTCGCCAGGTGGGTCGACGGCTTTTTCCTTCCAGTTGATGACGCGGCTCGAGTTGGTGAAGCTGCCGGTTTCTTCGGCAAAACAACTGGTCGGGAAGCGGAACACCTCGGTCTTGATGTCGGCCGGGTTGACGTCGTTCAAGGGGCCGAAGTTCTTCCAGAACTCGCTGGTCTCCGTCTCCAGCGGGTCCATCACCACCAGGTATTTCAGCTTGGCCAGCGCCTGCGAGAGCTTCTTCTTGTTGGGCACCGCGGCCAGCGGGTTGAAGCCCTGCACGAGGAAGCCGTTGACCTTGCCCTGGTGCATGCGCTCGAAGATGGCAAGCACGTCGTAACCCGTGTCGCGCTTGGGCATCCAGTCGTACGCAAAGTCGTTCTCCGGCGTGGCGGCGTTGCCGTAGTAGGCCTTCATCAGGCTGGTGTGCCACTTGGGAAAGTTTTGCGTGAAGGCCATCTGCCCCGGGCGCAGCGGCTTGCCGGTGCGCGCGGCCAGGTAAGTGGCGCGGTCGACGTCGGCATCGACGGGGGCGCCGAGGTAGCCCGACAGCACCTCGGAGTAGGCGCACATGTCGGTGATGCCCTGCACGTTGGCGTGGCCGCGCAGTGCGTTGACACCCCCACCCGGGCGGCCCATGTTGCCCAGCAGCAGCTGGATCATGGCCATGGTGCGGATGTTCTGGCTGCCCACCGAGTGCTGTGTCCAGCCGAGTGCGTAGCAGATCGTCATCACCTTGTCGGGTGTCGACGTTTCGCCCAGCATCTGCGCGATCTTCAGGAACTGGTCTTTGGGCGTGCCGGTGATGCTGCTCACCAGCTCGGGCGTGTAGCGCGCGAAGTGCTTCTTCATCTGCTGGTAGACGCACAGCGGGTCTTGCAGCGTCTCGTCGACTTTCACGAACCCGTCTTCGCCCATCTGGTAGCCCCAGCTCGCCTTGCTGTAGGAGCGCTTGGCCTCGTCGTAGCCGCTGAAAAAGCCGTTGTCGAATTGGTAGTCGGGCTTGACCAGGAAGGCCACGTCGGTGTTCAGCTTGACGTAATCGAGGTGGATCTTGTTGTTCAACAGCAGGTAGTTGATGACACCGGCCAGGAAGGCAATGTCGGTGCCCACGCGAATGGGCGCATACACATCGGCCACCGCGGCGCTGCGCGTGAAGCGCGGGTCGACCACGATGAGCTTGGCCTTGCGCGTTTGCATGGCCTCGACCACCCACTTGAAGCCACAGGGGTGCGCTTCGGCGGCAGTGCCGCCCATGACGAGAACGAGATCGGTATTCTTGATATCAGTCCAAGAATTCGTCATCGCTCCGCGACCGAAAGTCGGGCCCAGACTGGACACCGTCGGCGCGTGTCAGATACGTGCTTGCGTATCGAGTGCCACCATCCCCAGGCCACGCGCCACCTTGACGCTGATGTAGCCCGATTCGTTGGACGCCGCCGATGACATCAGCATCGCGGTGCTCTTCCAGCGGTTGACGGTGACGCCCTTGTCATTGGTCTTGATGAAGTTGGCGTCGCGGTCGGCCTTCATGTGCTTGGCCACACGGGTGAGCGCGTCTTCCCATGAGAGGCGCTTCCACTCGTTGCTGCCGGCCTCGCGCACCTGCGGCGTCTTGACGCGGCTGCTGCTCTGGATCATGTCCATCACACCGGCGCCCTTGGGGCACAGCGTGCCGCGGTTCACCGGATGATCCGGGTCCCCTTCCACGTAGATGATCGTCGACTTGACGTTTTTCGCCTTGTCGCCGAGCGTGTACATGATGAGCCCGCAACTGACCGAGCAATACGGGCAGGTGCTGCGGGTTTCGGTGGTGCGGGCCAGCTTGAAGCTTCGCGTTTCAGCCAGGGCGGCCGTGGGCGAGAAGCCCAGCGCGACCAGGCTGGAGCCGACCAGCCCCGCTCCACTGACCCGGAAAAACCCTCTCCGGTCCAAGTCCATGGTGAGATCTCCTCCTCAAGGAAACGAAGGGCCGCTCCCGAGTTCCTTGACCCCTCGGGGGCGGGCTCGGCTTGCCGAGCCCTGGGGCACTCAATGCGCCTGACCCGCGGGGCACGACATCCCTGCGGCAGTGCGAGGGTCATTGGACACCGCCCGCCTGGCGCCCGCGTAAGCGCCATCCCTTATGAACGGCGGTGCCAATGCTGGTGGCGTCGATCGGCCTACTTTTCAATCAGCCACTGGATCACGTACTTGGCCGCAAAGCCCACCATGCCCAGCCCCAGGCCGAGGAACATGACGAAGGTGCCGAACTTGCCAGCCTTCGACTCCCACGCCAGCTGCCCAATGATGAACAGCATGTAGAGCATGAAGGCACCCAGCCCGAAGCTGAGGCCAAAGCCCGAGATCTGCGCTTCGGTGAAGCCGAACATCAGCGGCTCGCGTCAGTGCCCAGGCCCGACCACTGGCTGTCGCGTGGTGGCAGGCTGGCCGGGTCGACCAGGTCGCGGTAAGCGTGCCAGCTCGCGTGGCCCAGCACGGGCATCACCACGATCAGCCCGATGAACAGCGACGCCAGGCCCAGCATCGTGAAGCCTGCGATCAGCACCGCCCACAGCCCGAGCGGCAGCGGGTTGGCCAGCACCGTGCGCCAACTGGTGAGCACCGCTTGCAGCAGGCTGATGCGCCGGTCCAGCAACAAGGGCATCGACACCACGCTCGACGCAAAGATGGGTGCCGCCAGCACCCCACCGAGCGCCAGCCACAGCTCGAACAACCAGCCCTCCTTGGCCAACACCACGTGCTGCACGAAATCCATCGGGGTGTGGATGGGCACCGGCGCGAGCAGCGTGATGAGCGCGGCCGAGGTCAGCACCCAGCCGGTACCGGCCAACGCCAGCAGCGCGCCGAACTGCACCATGCACCAGTAGTCGTTGCCCCATTTGTTGATGTGGCTGTGCTGCCAGTTGAGCCAGGTCTTGGCCACCACGGCGAGGCCGGGTTGTTCTCGCCGCTCGATGGCGCGGCTCAACGCGTACAGGCCGGTCGCCAGCACCGGCGCCACCACCAGGAAGCCCGACAAGGCCCCTGCGAGCAGCCAGAAGCGGTTGTGCGCCACCGCCACGATCGCCGCACCCGCAAGGGCCAGCACCAGGCCCTGCGCGAAGCTGACCCAGCCGGCGCGCAGCATGTCGCGCCAGCCGAGCACCAGCCAGACCAACGGCCGGCCGAGGCCGATGCTGCGCACGGCGGGAAGGGGGTCGGGAACTGGGTTCATGGGTGGTGCCCTGTGAGGCCAGGGCCAGTGTAGGCACCCCTGCGGTCGCGTCGGAACAGGCTGCGATGCTAGGGTGGCGCACCGCGCCGCTGGAACACACCGCCATGCCTGACTTCCCACCCACCGCACCCAACGCTCCGAACCGGCGCGCCTTGCTCAAGGCGTTGTCGGCGCTCGCACCATCGCTTGCCTGGGGGTCCACCGCCCATGCGCAAGCCGTTGGCGGCGCCGTGGTCACACGCCCGATTCCATCGAGCGGAGAAGCCCTGCCCGTGGTCGGCCTGGGCAGCTGGATCACCTTCAACGTCGGCAACGACCGCCAGGCGCGCGACGCCTGCGCCGAGGTCATGCGGGCGTTCTTCGCAGCCGGCGGGCGACTGGTCGATTCGTCGCCGATGTACGGCTCGGCGCAGTCGGTCATCGGCCACGGGCTCGCGCACATGGGCGGCAAGGCGCCGGTATTTTCCGCCGACAAGGTGTGGATCTCTTCTGGCGCCAGCGGGCCGGCGCAGATCGAGGCCTCGCGCCGCCTGTGGAACGTGCCGCGTTTCGACCTGCTGCAAGTGCACAACCTGCTGGCCTGGGAAGAGCACCTGGCCACGCTGCTGGCCATGAAGGCCGCAGGCCAATTGCGATACGTCGGCATCACCACCTCGGAGGGGCGGCGGCACCGCGAGATCGAGGCTGTGATGCGCAGGCAGCCGATCGACTTCGTGCAGGTCAGCTACAACCTGCTCGACCGCGAAGTCGAGCAACGCATCTTGCCGCTGGCGCAAGAGCGCCGCATCGCGGTCATCGTCAACCGGCCGTTTCGCCAGGGTGATTTGCTGCGCGACCTGCAACGCCACCCGCTGCCAACCTGGGCGGCCGAGATCGGGTGCGACGGCTGGGCGCAGTTCGCGCTCAAGTTCATCGTCTCGCACCCGTCAGTGACCTGCGCCATTCCGGCCACCGGCAGCGTGGCC
>NZ_JANOCG010000373.1:0-12633 GCF_031412075.1 Rhizobacter sp. | reverse complement strand
CGCCAGCCCAAGCCATCCTGATAGTCCTGGTTCAGGTACCACCCGATGGCGGGGACGCCGGGCGCGCCCACCAGGGGATCGTTGACCTGCGACAGCATTGACGGAGTGATCGGGAACGTCACACCCGGATCGGTGCTCCGGTTGAAGCGGACGTTGTTGCCGTCACGTAGAGCATAGAACGCCTGCCTCCGCGTAGTCGCGGTGGACACGACGTCGCTGGCGTCGAGCAGGCGGCCCGTGCCGATGAAGACATAGCGATTGCGGGAGCCGAGATCCGTCTCGATCACGGGGCGTGAGGTCACGGGTTGCGGGTTGTTGTTGCTGTCGGTCAGGCGGGCGAACAACTCAGGGGCAGGGTAGTTGCCGGTGTCCGCTGTCACATCCAGGCGCCAAACGTTGCCCAGCAGGTCGCCAGCGTAGATGGAGTCGATCATCTGTTCACCGTATCGCGGAACGTACCCGTTGGCATACGCGAGGCCGGCTTGCGCGGTCGGCGTGCCGACGTTGGTCGTGATCTTCTCCAGCAAGTCGCCGGTGCGGGGATTGACGAAGAACAGATAGCCTCGGCCATCGGCGTTGTTGTAGCCTGATGGGAACACGTACACCCAGCCATACTTGCGCGTCTTGGCAATGACGGGGCCATCGTAGGTGAAACCGAGATCTGGGTCGGTGAACTCCCACATCACCTTGCTTGCCACGGCCGACTCTGTGGTCATGCTGGCCGGATCGGTGACGTCAATCGCGTAGTAGCTCTTGCCGCCTTTGCCCAGGCCACCGACCAGCACGGAGCGCCAGTTGGGGGCGGTACCCGCAGCCACGCCGACCGTCGCTGACAGGTCGATGTCAAACACGGTGGGCGTCGAGTTGACAAAGTAGCGGTGAACATAGGCCGGGTTGCCCAGCGAGGCCAGGCCATCCACCGCCGGCGTTCCGTTGGGGCCTCTGAACAGGGCGCTCGGCACATAGGCAAACAGCTCGGTTCCGTCGGCCGCATTGATGGCATGCATCATGCCGTCGTTGGCACCCACGTAGACCACCGTCGGGCGGTTTTGCCAGGTGGTCTTGAAGGTGTTGTAGCCTGGGTTGACGTCTTCTTTGTACGGGAACGACGGTTTGCCGATGGGCACCAACCTTGAGTCCACGATGTCGCCCAGCAGGCTGGCGCGTGTGCGGTAGGCCCGGCTGCTGGTTGTGGCTGTGGAGGCTTGCTCGTGGAGGCGTTGCCCGCGCAGATAGTTCAGGAAGTCGGCGCTGTCATCAATGGCCCGGTAGGGGGTATCGAGCGCAGAGACCTGGCTTGCAGAGAGGTTTGCAATCCGAAAAGGCACACCATCTCCTCCCGTACCCGCATTCGGGTTCCAGGTCGCGATGCGGCGCTCGGTGTTCCACCCGGAGTTACCGAACTGGGTGGCGGCGCTGCCCGGGAACGACCACTGCATCACAGTGGTCGGACTACCTGTGTTCGGAAGAGTCAGCGTGTCGCGCCGGACCTCGCTGGTCCAGGTCGATGCGTCGTAGAGCGAAGAGAAGCTCGTGTTGCCCAGAGCGGTGACCTGCGGCGAGGAGAGTGCGGCACCGGTGGAAGTCTGGGTCAGCCGGCTGGCGATGTCAGCGAAAGCGCGGTTCAAACCGTCCACCATTTTGTCTGGTTGGCCACCCAGAAAGTAGTTGTCAGGGCGTGGTTGACCATTCGACAGAATCTCGCCGGTCGTCGTCCACCACGTATCGGGCAAGGCCGCGGTCCGAGCGTACGGATCATAGTCCTGCGGCACAGTGAACCCACCGAACTTCGCGGCCAACATGAACTGGTTGTTGGTTGCCAATGCCTGATATTCCTGCACGTCAAGCCAGTAGGTGTCGATGGTCTGTTTGCCCAGGGTGTTGGGTCGCCCGATCACGTCCGGGCGGATGTCCACCGTGTGAGAGTCGTATGCCAAACCAGCCATCAGCATGGTTTTGTTGGTGCCGCCAACTCGCAATGTGCCCAGGGTTCCACCCATGCCCTGGATGGTTCCCACTCGGTTGGTCGCGGTCACTGCATTGACGGAGGTATCGCCCGAAACGGCAGCTGGCATCGGAGGCTCGCTCCCGCCGGCGGGCGTGTCCGTCCGCGGCACGTTGGCGTCGGCGTGCGAGTTGGTGTCGCCAATGCCGAGGATGAAGTTGCGTTGGCAGGAGTAGAGGATGGGATCATCCCAGCGCGTGATGACAGGGAACCGGTCGGCATATTGCGCACGCATGGCGGGGCCGGCTGCGCCGACGGCCGTCCATTCGGGTACGTTGCCCAGGTTCTTGAAGTAGCGCACCGCGGCGTAGTACAACTCCGAGACCGGGTCGTAGGTCTTGTAGCTACCCGACTGTCCGAACTTGTTGAGGTAGTTCATCACCCCACTGTTCGGGACCGCGCCAAAGAGCGTGTTCATGTCCGGGTTGCTGGCGTCGGCGGGATCCGGATTGATGACAAAGACGCCGTCGCTCGCGTTCCATTCGCTACCAGCATTCGGGAGAGGCGTTGAGCCTGGGACAGGCGACAGCGGGCCGACAAACTTTTGTCGGGCCCGCAGTACCGCGCCGTCCCTGCGAAGGTCGCCATCGTTCAAGTAGGCTAAGGCGCTGTAGCGGATCTTGCTGGCGTACCTCTGGATCAGCCCTTCGGGCTTGTAGTTCGAGCCGTAGCGCGTGCAATTGGTTTCGAGCCCACCGGCTGCGCCGGAGGGGTCGCACACCTTGGCACGCACGAATACTTCGTAAACGGTGTTGGTCGCTGCAACGCCAGCATAGTGGGCGGCAGTGCCTGTGACGCCACTGCGATAGAAGCGCAGCTTGTTGCCTCGCTGAAAGACCGACAGCGTCACGTTGTCCCAACCCAGGGGGGTGGCACCGGCGATCGTTGTAACGCTGGTGATCGACCGGTTGGGAAAGTTCGTGGTGTTGCCTTGGCCGGCTGGGGCCCACGCCTTCTCTAGCACGGTCAGGCTGGGTGTATCGATCACGCGGTACCCGCCCGTCAAAGCCCAGCGAAACGGGTCGATGGTCTGCATCGTGGCCCAGTTGAGAAAGTTGCCGCTCCACTTGGCGGTGCAGGTGCGCCCGGCGGTGGCCGCGCCATCGGGGTAGAAGTAGCTGTCCGGCGCAACGGTGTTGGGTGTCACGGTCGAGTCGGACGCCATGGAGCGGTATGAATAACACTTCGCCGGGTCGAAATAGCCCAGGTAGGTATTTGTTGGCGTGTAGGTGGCACTGATGTGCGCCACGCTGATGGCGGTCGGGAATTCGACCGACAAGGCCAGTGCCAGGTTGCCTGGGATCTCGTTGGCGGTGAGCAGCGGCTGGTTGGCCAGCGGCGTCTGCGCCACGACGGTGGTTGCGGCCAAGCTGACGCTCAGGATGGCGGCCACCCTTGCAAGAGACCCGCTCCACCGTTGCGGCTTCTCTCTGGTGACACGGAAGAAAGCTTCGAAGGTTTTCATGATGGGGTTGCCTTGCTTGCTACAGCGCGAATGTTGATTGGAAGTACGCCTGCGTATTGCGCGGCCCGGTCGCGCGAATGCTCAGTCGATAGACGATCTGGTTCTGCTGTGACATGGCGTGGCCAGTTTCAGTGCCTTTTGGGGTGTCTGCGCTGCCGTCGTCTTTGCTGGCGCCGGAGGCTACAACGCAGGCGCTCGCGCCGAGCGTGGTCTCATCGCCTTCGGTCCAGCACAGCCGATCGACCACATAGCGAATTTTGACGTTCTGGTCTGCGATGTCGAAGTCGTTGGCCCTGTCGGCCACGGCATCGAAGGCGGTTTCCGTCAGCAGAGCGAGGGGAATGCCCTTTTCATTGGTATCGAGTATTCGGGCGCGATAGTTCAGCGCTTGCCGGTGTTGGCCCCGCAGGGTCGTGGACGAAAGTGCGCCATTCGTATCGAGTGCGGTCAAGATCCGCGCAGCTGCCCGTTCGCTTTGGTTCTGGAGATCCTTCTTGAACGCAATGTTCCCGGTGTTGAACAGCGTCGAGTTGAACGATCTCACGAGCGCGACCGCGCCGATCATGAGCACCAGCAACGCGATCAACGCAAACATAAGAACCACGCCGCGTTGTGTTCGATTCGATCGGGACATGGTGGTGTGTCGGGGGTGGGTCTTCATGGCTGCTCGTCCAGCATGTTGCGTAGGGGTATGGTCATTTCGACCGTGCGGTAGCGGAAATGCATTTCTTCCGGAGTGAACGTGCGGGTTCGCTGACCGGGCAGGCCGCTGAAGAGCGTCACGGAGCCCGGCTGTTCGATCGGGTCTCTTTCGCGCAGCGAAGAGCGCAGGATCATCCCAACTCGTACGGCGACGATCTGCTTCAGGTTGATCCGTGAAGCGGCAGAGCCCGAGTTGAGCTCCGCTCCGGTGAAGGGTGATGCACCGGGATCTGCCCAGTTTTCGCGGGTACGGAGGGCATTGGTTGTGGAGGTGATGCCGTAGATGGCCCGCATCTCGATCACGCCATCGGCCAGGGGAGCAAGTCCGTCAGCACCTTCACGCAGCAGATCGAAGCTTTGCAGCGTTGCGTTGGCGGCATCAGCGCCGAACATCTGGAGTTGGGGGGGGTTGCCCGCGGCGTTCCCAAGCTGAATGGCCAGCGTGTCATTTGCTGCGCCGAAACTGCTCAGACTGACCGTTGGCCCAGCCGCTGCGTAGTAAGAGCCTGCGCTCGGTGTGCCGCTGAAGGGTAGTTGGCTGGTGAGCGATCCCGCAAAGCCGTTGCTGACCTGGCCGAGCAGGCAACCCGCCGGCACGGTAGGGTCCGCCAGCAACAGTATGTCGCCGCCACGCCAGCTCAGTGTGTTGCCCAGCTGCAGGCCGTTCACCGTCACGGTCGCTGCGGTCACTGCCTGTGGCCACTCGCCCATGCCGGAAGTGCCGGCCATCACGGTCAGCACGTCGCCACCGGCGCCTGCCGCTCCCTGTTCGATCAGCACCGGGATCAGTCGGCGCGGCCTGTTTACCAATGGAATGCCATCGAATGGCGGCGGATAGTCGCCTGGGCGGGGCAAGAGCACCCTACTGTCCTCCGAGGCGTTGATCAGGCAACCAAAGGCTTCGTCCGAGCGCTGAGCAAAGCCGCTACCGGCGTTGCGGATGTAACGATCCATCACGAAACCGGAGTAGGTTGCGCTCTGGTTGGCATCGTTCAGTGCAGTGCCGGTGCGCCGGCTATTGCCGAAACTCACCATCACACTGGTAATGGCAATCGTGACGATGAGGCCGATGGCCATCGCCACCAGCAGTTCGATCAACGAAAAGCCGGCGCTGCGCTTGTGCCTGAGTGGGTGCATCTTCATGGCTAGAAGCTCAGTTGGGTCACGTACTGGTTCTGTGTACTGCTGGTGCCAGGGGCCCGCCACTGGATCGTGACGGTGGCCACGCGGCCGGCGACCTCCACGGTTCCTATGCCGCCCGGCAAGCCGCCGGCAGAGGGTGTTGCCACACGTGTTGCCCAGGCGTTAGTGACGGTGGTCGGCAGGGTTAGGGTTTTGAGCGTGTACATCTCGGTGGTGATCTCGTTCGCGAGCAGAATCGCGCGGCCGCTGTCCTCTGCACTGACCGAGTACTGCATTGCGCGCGCTTGCAGCCCCACGATGCCCAACAACCCGAACGAGCAAATCAGGAGGGCGACGAGCACCTCGATCAAGGTGAAGCCTGACTGAGACTTTTGAAGCCGGCGGCGGACGAAAAGTTGTTTCATGGCGGGCACCCATCAGGTGAAGTGGCAAGCGATCGCAAGGGGTCGCACATGCGAACCTGGCCGCCCAGGCCTACATCGACTCTCAAGGTACGCGCATCGGTGTAGGCAGGCACGGTCAGTGTGAATCTGCTATCAGAAGCGTCACAAATGGCATTGGTGATGCCAGTCCCCGTGGGGCCGCTGTCATTTGGGTTGGACATCAGCCGGCCGTTGGAGTTGAAGCACAGGGCGATCGGCCCGCCGACGGTCACACCCGACGCAACATTGGCCAGCGCACCGCCCTGGATAAATCTGGACTCAGGCGCCGCTATGTCGTCGTCGAACTTTGCAATGGCTTGCACCGACCAGTTCCGCCCATTCGCCGCCGCATTGATGCCCGAGCCTGGTTGCGCATTCGTCAAGAAGAACACGACAGGCCGATTGCGCCGAAGCGACTCTGTTTGAGCAGTGCGCAGGCCGTTTTGCAGTGCGTCGGCCGCTGTCCGTATGCGTGCGTTGCGTACCCATTCACCGAATGTCGGCAAGGCCAGGCCGAAGAGGACGGCCATCAGGGCGATGGTCACCACCAGTTCGATCAGCGTGAAGCCTCGCGACCGATGCGAAGCGGACAAATGTGTCAGCATGCTTGGCCTCGACTGAGAATCCAGCACGTCGAACCCGCCGCGGTGCCCCATCCAGGAGAGCCAAGGTTTCGTGTGGTCTGCGCGCCCGTTTGGTTGACGGTGAAGTCAAAGTTCAAGGTTGGCCCGCGGCCCGTGGCCAGCAGGGTGTATTCGGTCTCATCGCGCGCGCCTGTGCAGGTGAGAGTGAAGTATTTGAAGGTGCGTAGCGTCGCGTCAGTTGAGTCGCACGGCGCACGAAGCGTCGCGCTAACGTTGGCATAAGTGCGGTTGTCCTGGTAATACCGCTCCATGCTCGCCCGCATCGCCGACAGCTCGGTCGATGCTTCGACCAGCTGACCGCGCAGCACGTAGTCGCGATACTGCGGAAGGGCGAAAGCTGCCAGCACAGCAATGATGGCCACCACGATCATGATCTCGATGAGCGTGAAACCCTGTTGGTGATTCGAGGCCGACTTCCCAGCCCGACTTTGCATCTGCATCGCTACTCCTCAAGTGAGGCTCCATTTTCGGTGGGTCGCCTGGGGGATTCGCGCCGCATGTCAGATGGTTTGCGCCGCTCATCTGCTGCGGTCGTGGCGGGGGCGAGCCTCGGGGCGAGGAGGCCATCAGGGTTCTCCACTATGATCGGCCGCCGAAGTCGACGACTGCTGCCGACAGCCCGAGAACAACGTCACACAACGACCGAATCCAAAAATGGCTTCCGACACTCCGCTGATTGAACTGCGAGGCGTGACATGCGGCTACGGTGATCGGGTGATCCTGGAAAACATCGACCTGGTCGTCCCGCGTGGCAAGGTCATGGCCCTGATGGGCACCTCAGGCGGTGGCAAGACGACCGTGCTTCGCCTGATCGGCCGCCAGCTGGAACCGATGAGTGGCCAGGTGCTGCTCGATGGCGTCGATCTCGCGGGCCTCGATGCCCAAGGCATCTACGCCGCCCGGCGCCGGATGGGCATGTTGTTCCAGTTCGGTGCCCTGTTCACCGACCTCTCGGTGTTCGAGAACGTGGCCTTCCCCTTGCGCGAACACACCAACCTCAACGAGGCCATGATCCGCGACCTGGTGCTGATGAAGCTCAATGCGGTCGGCCTGCGCGGTGCGCGTGACCTGTTGCCTTCGCAGGTCTCGGGCGGCATGGCGCGGCGTGTCGCGCTGGCGCGGGCGATCGCGCTGGATCCCGACCTGATCATGTACGACGAGCCCTTTGCCGGCCTCGACCCGATCTCGATGAGCGTGGCCGCCACGCTGATCAAAGACCTCAACCATGCGCTCGGGGTCACCAGCATCGTGGTGTCGCACGATGTGGACGAAACCTTCCTCATCGCCGACCACGTGGTGTTCATCGCCAATGGCCGCATCGCTGCCCAAGGCACTCCGGCCGAGATGCGCGCCAGCGAGGACCCGCTGGTGCGCCAGTTCGTCGGTGGCCTGGCCGACGGCCCGGTGCGCTTCCACTACCCCGCCGTGCCGGTGGCCGAAGACTTTGGTGTGGGGGCTGCACGATGAACTGGCTGAACCCAGCCGAACTCGGCTTCTCCATCCGCGGCAAGCTCGCCGATGTGGGTGAGGGCGCGCGCCTTTTTACGCGGCTGGTGGCGCTGGTGGGCCCCACGTTTGCACGCACGCGGCTGGTGATCGACCAGCTGTTCTTTCTGGGCAACCGGTCGTTGTCCATCATCACGGTGTCGGGGCTGTTCGTTGGCTTCGTGCTGGCGCTGCAGGGTTATTACACGCTGCAGCGTTACGGCTCGGCTGAGGCGGTCGGTCTGCTGGTTGCCTTGTCGCTGGTGCGCGAGCTGGGGCCGGTGGTCACGGCGCTGCTGTTTGCCGGCCGGGCGGGCACCTCGCTCACGGCCGAGATCGGCCTGATGAAAGCGGGTGAACAACTGGCCGCGATGGAGATGATGGCTGTCGACCCGGTCAAGCGCGTGCTGGCGCCGCGCTTTTGGGGCGGCGTGTTGGCCATGCCTTTGCTCGCGGCGGTGTTCAGCGCGGTGGGTATCTTGGGCGGCTGGGTGGTGGCAGTGCCGCTGATCGGCATCGACGCGGGCAGCTTCTGGTCGCAGATGCAGGGCGGCGTGGATGTGTGGTCCGATGTGGGCAATGGTGTGGTCAAGAGCGTCGTGTTCGGCTTCACGGTAACCTTCGTCGCGCTGCTGCAAGGTTACGGTTGCAAGCCCACGCCCGAAGGTGTGTCGGCTGCAACGACGCGCACCGTGGTGATGGCCTCGCTGGCCGTGTTGGCGCTCGATTTTGTGCTGACCGCGATGATGTTTTCGATTTGACGATGGGAGCCAGGGCGATGCAAAAAACTCGTCACGATGTGTGGGTCGGTTTGTTCGTGCTGATTGGTGCGGCGGCGGTGCTGTTTCTGGCGCTCAAGGCGGGCAACCTGCTCAGCCTCAACTTCGATGAGACCTACGAGGTGGCCGCGAAGTTCGACAACATCGGCGGCCTGAAGCCGCGTGCCGCTGTCAAGAGCGCAGGGGTGGTGGTGGGCCGGGTCGAGTCGATCGGTTTCGACGACAAGACCTACCAGGCCCGCGTTGTGTTGAACCTCGAGAAGCGCTTTGCCTTCCCGAAAGACAGCTCGGCCAAGATCCTCACCTCGGGTTTGCTCGGCGAGCAGTACCTGGGCCTGGAGCCCGGTGCGTCTGAAAAGAACCTGGCTCCCGGTGACACCATCACGCAGACCCAGTCGGCGGTGGTGCTAGAGAACCTCATCAGTCAGTTTCTCTACAACAAGGCGGCCGATGCCGGATCAACTGCGCCCCAACCGGCAGCAGGTGGGGACAAGAAGTGATGCGCAGGCTCGGCGCTTGGGCTGTGGTCTCGCTGCTCGCCTTGCTCACCGGCTGCGCAACGACGGCGGGCGGCGGCTCCAAGACCGCAGGCCAGCGTGCCGACCCCTGGGAAAGCTGGAACCGCAAGGTCTACGCCTTCAATGACAAGCTCGACGCGGCGGTGGTCAAACCGGTGGCGACGTCCTACACCAAGGTGGTGCCGCAGCCGGTGCGCCGCGGCGTGACCAATTTCGTTGGCAACTTCTCTGATGTCTGGTCGGCACTCAACAATTTTCTGCAAGGCAAGTTTGCCAACGGTTTTCAAGACGTGATCCGTGTCGGCACCAACACCTTGTTCGGGCTGGGCGGGTTTCTGGACGTGGCGAGCGAGTTCGGCGCCGATCGCCAAGGTGAAGACCTGGGCCAGACCTTGGGTTACTGGGGCATGGCATCGGGGCCGTATGTCGTGTGGCCGGTGCTTGGCCCCTCGACCCTGCGCGACTCACTGGCCCTGCCACTCGACGCTCAGGTATCGCCTGCGCTCGCCGTCAAGGGAACGGTCGCCAAGGCCACTGTGTCGGGCGTGCAACTCGTCAACGTGCGCGCCAACCTGCTCGGCGCCAGCGGCTTGCTCGACGACATTGCCCTCGACAAATATGTGTTCGTGCGCGACGCCTACTTGCAACGGCGCAGAAGCCAGGTGTTCGATGGTGATCCGCCCGATACAGAGGTCGAAGCCGATTTGCCCGACCCGGCCAAAGCAGCGCCTGCCGCGCCCGCGCCGGCGGCGTCGGCTGCATCTGGCGCCAGCCGTTGAGCATTCGTTATGTTGCTGGCATGTAATGCTGCCAACCGCTACGGGCGGTGACGCGTTGAGAGGTGAACCGATTCCCTCGGGGCCTCTCCAACCAGGCCAGATCCTTCGCGCATTGCGAACAGAAAGGAAAGAAATGCTTCGCCAACGTCTTATTTCGTGGTTTTCAGCCGCTGCCCTGTTGATGGGGGGTGCGCAGGTCGCCCTGGCACAACAGGCCCCGGACGCGCTCGTCAAGCAGGTCTCCAACGAAGTGCTGGAGGCCGCCCGCGCCGACAAATCCATCCAGGCCGGTGACGTCAACAAGGTCATGCTGCTGGTGGAAGCCAAGGTCATGCCGCACGTCAACTTTCAGCGCATGACCTCGTCGGCCGTGGGCCGCTATTGGCGCCAGGCCACGCCTGACCAGCAAAAACGCCTGCAAGAAGAATTCAAGGTCTTGCTGGTGCGCACCTACTCGGGCGCGCTCGCTCAGGTGCGTGACCAGAGCGTGCAGCTCAAGCCGCTGCGCGCGGGCGCAAGCGACGCCGAGGTGGTCGTGAAGACCGAGATCCGCGGCAAGGGTGACCCGATTCAGCTCGACTACCGCATGGAAAAGGGTGACGCTGGCTGGAAGATTTACGACGTCAACGTGCTGGGCATCTGGCTGGTCGAGAACTATCGCAACACCTTTGCGCAGGAGATCAGCGCCGGGGGCATCGATGGCCTGATCACCAAGCTGGCCGAGCGCAACAAGGCTTCGGCCGCCAAGAGCTGAGCCATGCTGGTCTTGCCCGCCACCGTTACCACGCTGGAAGCCCGCGACACGCAGCGCATGCTGTCGCAGGCCTTGCAGCAAGAAATCAAGACGCAAAACGAGCCGCTGGTCACCATCGACGCTTCGGGCTTGCAGCAGTTTGATTCGGCGGCGCTGGCGGTGCTGCTGGAGTGCCAGCGCCTGGCGCTGGCCTGGGGCAAGGGCTTTGCGGTGCGCAATGCACCGAAGAAACTGGCCGAGCTGGCGCGCCTCTACGGCGTTGATGCCTTGCTGATGCCCGCCGAGCCCGCCGCCTGATCAGGGCTGCGGTGCGTAGCGCTTGCTGCGCAGGTTGCGCTTGATGTCTTGCAGCATGGGGCGCAGTTCCTTGCCCGCGCGCAGCGCCACACCGGTGGTCAGGATGTCGATCACCAGCAGGTGCAGCAGGCGCGACACCATCGGGCTGTAGCGGTCAAAGTCTTCCGGGTGGTCGACCGGCAGCAAGATCTGGTTGGCGCCCGACTGCCCCATCGCCGCCAGCGGTGAGCCACTGGCCGTGATGAAGATGCAGGTGGCGCCTTTCTTTCGCACGATCTCGGCCACGTCGATCAGGTCGCTGCTGCGACCCGAGTTGGAGATGATCACCACGCAGTCGCCCGGCTGCAACATGGTGGCGCTCATCACCTGCACATGGCTGTCGCTGATGGCTGCGGCCGTCACCCCCAGGCGAAAGAACTTGTGCTGCGCGTCCTGCGCCACGATGCCCGAATTGCCCACGCCGTAGAACTCGATGCGCCGGCCTGCCTTGACGGCGGCAGCCAACGCGACGATCGCACGCTCGAAGACCTGGCCGGCGGCGTCGTTGCGGTACTTCAGCAAGGCGCTTACCGCGTTGTCGATCACCTTGACGACGATGTCGTTGGCCTTGTCGTCTTCATCGACCGCGCGGTGCACGAAAGGCACCCCTTCGTTGACGCGGCCGGCGAGCTTGCGCTTGAAATCGGTCAGGCCGTCATAACCGACGCTGCGGCAAAAGCGCACGACGGTGGGTTTGCTGACCTGGGCGCGTTCCGCCAGCTCACCCACCGGCAGGCTCGCAAAGGCTCGCGCGTCGGCCAGCACCAGCTTGGCGACACGTTGTTCGGCCGGAGGTAACGCGGGAAGCGAGGCGCGGATGCGGTCGAGCATCTCTACTGTTCCTCGGACCAGGAGAAGCCGTCACGGGCCACCAAGGCACTGGCAGCGGCGGGCCCCCAGGTGCCGGCCGCATACGGCCTTGGCCCGGTGGCGTCTTTGGCCCATGCGTGCAAGATGGGCTCGACCCAGCGCCAGGCTTGCTCTTGCTCGTCGCTGCGCACGAAGAGGTTGAGCCTGCCAGCAATCGCGTCGAGCAACAGCCGCTCGTAGGCACCCACGCGGTTTTCGGCAAAGGCCTTGTCGAAGTCGAGGTCGAGCGACACCGGCGTCAGCGCCTCTTGCTGGCCCGTGCCCTTGGCTGCGAGCAGGTGCAGCTCCAGGCCATCTTCAGGTTGCAGCTTGATGACGAGCTTGTTGGGCTGGCTCAGGCCGGCAAAGATGCTGTGCGGCGCGGGCCGGAAGTTGACGACGATTTGCGCGTCTCGCGCAGCCAGCCGCTTGCCGGTGCGCAGGTAGAAGGGCACGCCGGCCCAGCGCCAGTTTTGTACCTCGGTGCGCAGGGCGACGAAGGTTTCGCAGGTGCTGCCTTCGGGCACCTTGGCCTCTTGCAGGTAGCCCACGGCCGGCTTGCCAGCCGCATGGCCCGCGCGGTACTGGCCGCGCACCACGTCGCGCGCCACCGTCTCTTCGGTGAAGGGCTTGAGCGAGCGCAGCACCTTGAGCTTTTCGTCGCGGATGGCGTCGGCGTCGTGGCTGGGCGGGGGCTCCATCGCCACCATGGTCAGCAGCTGCAGCGCATGGTTCTGGATCATGTCGCGCAG
>NZ_JANOCG010000372.1:0-10019 GCF_031412075.1 Rhizobacter sp. | reverse complement strand
AAGGGCGGCACCTACTACCCGATGACGGTGAAGAAGCACCTGCGCGCGCAGGAGATCGCCGCGCAGAACCGCCTGACCTGCTTGTACCTGGTGGATTCCGGCGGCGCCTACCTGCCGCTGCAGGACGAGGTGTTCCCCGACAAGGAGCATTTCGGGCGCATCTTCTACAACCAGGCCAATCTCTCCGCGCAGGGCATCCCGCAGGTCGCGGTGGTGATGGGCTCCTGCACCGCCGGGGGCGCCTACGTGCCGGCGATGTGCGACGAGTCGATCATCGTAAAGAACCAGGGCACCATCTTCCTCGGCGGGCCTCCGCTGGTGAAGGCGGCGACCGGCGAGGTCGTGACGGCGGAGGACCTCGGGGGCGGCGAGGTGCACTCGCGAACCTCGGGCGTCACCGACCACCTGGCCGAGGATGATCGCCACGCCCTCGCGATCGCACGCGAGATCATCCGCCACACGAAGTCGCGGGGCGGCTCATCGCGCGACCGGAATGAGGGTCCGTCCCAAGTTGTGGCGGAGCCGCTTTACCCGGCGGACGAGCTCTACGGAATCATTCCCAGGGACCCGCGCCAGCCGTTTGACGTGCGCGAGGTGATCGCGCGCCTGGTGGACGGCTCCGACTTCCACGAGTTCAAGGCGCTGTACGGCTCCACCCTGGTCACGGGGTTCGCCCATGTCCACGGCTGCCCCGTGGGGATCCTGGCCAACAACGGCATCCTGTTTTCGGAGTCCGCGCTCAAGGGGGCGCACTTCATCGAGTTGTGCGCGCAGCGCGGCACGCCCCTCTTGTTCCTGCAGAACATCACCGGCTTCATGGTCGGCAAGAAGTACGAAAACGAAGGCATCGCCAAACACGGCGCCAAGATGGTGACGGCGGTGTCGACCGCGAGCGTGCCCAAGTTCACCGTCATCATCGGCGGCAGTTTTGGTGCCGGCAATTACGGCATGTGCGGCCGTGCGTTCGACCCGCGCTTCTTGTGGATGTGGCCCAACGCGCGCATTTCGGTGATGGGCGGAGAGCAGGCCGCGAGCGTGCTCGCCACCGTGCGGCGCGATGGCATCGAGGCCAAGGGCGGCAGCTGGAGCGCCGACGAAGAAGCCGCGTTCAAGCAGCCGGTGCGCGATCAGTTCGAAACGCAGGCGCACCCCTACTACGCCACGGCTCGGTTGTGGGACGACGGCCTGATCGACCCCGCCGACACACGGCGTGTGCTGGCGCTCGGTTTGAGCGCGAGCCTGAATGCACCGATACCGGAGACTCGCTTCGGCCTGTTCCGCATGTGAACCGAGAAGCCCGCATGAGCACCCTCGACATCCAACGCAGCGGCGCGGTCGCACGCGTTTCCCTGAACCGCCCCGACGTGCGCAACGCCTTCAACCACGAGGTGATCGCCGAGCTGCACGCGGCCTTCACCGAGCTGGGTGCCGATGCGAGCCTGCGCGCCATCGTGCTCGGCGGCCACGGCAAGGCCTTTTGCGCCGGTGCCGACCTGTCGTGGATGCGTGCGATGGCCGACTACAGCTGGGAGCAGAACCGCGCCGACGCGCAAGCCCTGGCCGACATGCTGTGGGCGGTCTACAGCTGCCCCGTGTCGGTGGTGGGCCGGGTGCAGGGCGACTGTTATGCCGGCGGGGTGGGCCTGGCGGCGGTTTGTGATGTGCTGGTCGCGGCCGACGTGGCGGCCTTCTGCCTGAGCGAAGCCAAGCTCGGCCTGCTGCCTGGCACCATCGGCCCGTATGTGATTCGCGCGATGGGCGAGCAGGCGGCGCGGCGTTACTTCCTCACGGCCGAGCGATTCAGCGCCGCGCGTGCGCAGGCGCTGGGCTTTGTGCACGAGGTGTGCGCGCTCGACGCGCTGGATGCCAAAGTCGACGAGATCGTCGCTTCGCTGGTCGACAACGGGCCGATGGCCACACGCGCCTGCAAGCGTCTGGTGCAAGACGTCGCCGGTGTGCCGATCACGGCCGCGCTGCGTGAAGAGACGGCGCGTCGCATCGCCGACATCCGCGCCAGCGACGAAGGGCGCGAGGGTGTGCAGGCGTTTCTCAACAAGCGCAAACCGTCCTGGTTGGCAGAGAAGTGAACCTGGACACGACACAGTTGATGGCGATTGCCGCGGGCCTCGGCTGGGCCAGCGGGCTGCGCCTGTATGCGGTGGTGTTCCTCACCGGCATGGCCGGGTTCATGGGCTGGGTGGATCTGCCGCAGGGCCTGCAGCTGTTGCAGCACCCGCTGATGCTGGGCGCGAGCGGCCTGATGCTGGCGGTCGAATTTTTCGCCGACAAGATCCCGGGTGTCGACACCGTGTGGGATGTGTTGCACACGCTGATCCGCATACCGGCCGGTGCTGCGCTGGCGGCGGGCGTGTTCGGCGCCGACCACAGCACCGCCGCTTCGGTGGCTGCCGTGCTCGGCGGCATGCTGGCTGCCACCAGCCACGTGGCCAAGGCGACGACCCGCGCTGCGGCCAACACGTCGCCCGAGCCGTTTTCCAACATCGGCCTGTCGTTGCTCGGCGACGGCGCTGTGCCGGTGATGCTGTGGCTCTCGTGGCAGCAGCCGCTGGTGTTCTTCGGCGCGCTGCTGCTGGCGCTGGTCGTGATGGTGGTGCTGATCTGGGTGTTTGCCAAATTCCTGCGGCAGCTGCTGCGCCTGTTGTCGAAGTGGCTGGGCGCGTCTCAGCCCTCAACCTGAGCTGAACATGTTCAAGAAAATTCTGATTGCCAATCGGGGTGACCAGCCGCGAAGCGGCGCAGCGACGAAGTCAAATTGCATGGCACGCGCAGCGTGCGCAGGCGATTACACCGCGGAGTCCATATGTTCAAGAAAATCCTGATCGCGAACCGCGGTGAGATCGCCTGCCGCGTGGCGGCCACGGCCAAGCGAATGGGCATTCAAACCGTGGCGGTGTATTCCGATGCCGACGCCCACGCCAAGCACGTGATGGCCTGCGACGAGGCGGTGCACATCGGGCCGCCCTCGCCGAAAGACAGCTACCTGCGCAGCGACCGCATCATCGCGGCGGCGCTTGCCACCGGTGCGCAAGCCATCCACCCCGGCTACGGCTTCCTGAGCGAAAACGAAGACTTCGCCCAGGCCTGCGCCGATGCCGGCCTGGTCTTCATCGGCCCACCCGCGTCGGCCATCAAGGCGATGGGGCTCAAGGCCGAGAGCAAGCGCCTGATGGCGCAAGCCGGTGTGCCGCTGGTGCCGGGTTACCACGGCGCCGACCAGGACCCGGCCTTGTTGCAACGCGAGGCCGATGCCATCGGCTACCCGGTGCTCATCAAGGCCAGCGCAGGCGGTGGTGGCAAGGGCATGCGCGTGGTCAACGCGGCGCCTGAGTTCGAGGCGGCGCTCGCGTCGTGCAAGCGCGAAGCCATCAACAGCTTTGGCGACGACGCGGTGCTGATCGAGCGTTACGTCACCCGCCCGCGCCACATCGAGATCCAGGTGTTTGGTGACACCCACGGCCAGTGCATCTACCTCTTCGAGCGCGACTGCTCGGTGCAGCGCCGCCACCAGAAGGTGCTGGAAGAAGCGCCCGCGCCCGGCATGAGCGAGGCACGCCGGCGCGAGATGGGCGAAGCGGCGGTGGCGGCAGCCAAGGCCGTGGGCTACGTGGGCGCCGGCACGGTGGAGTTCATCGCCGAGCCCATTGAAGGCACTGATGACGAACCGGGCCGTACCGGCCCGGGGGATCTGCGCTTCTACTTCATGGAGATGAACACCCGCCTGCAGGTGGAGCACCCGGTCACCGAGGCCATCACCGGCCTCGACCTGGTCGAGTGGCAACTGCGAGTGGCGAGTGGCCAGCCGTTGCCCTTGAAACAAGACGAGCTGCGCATCCACGGCCACGCCATCGAAGCGCGCATCTGCGCCGAAAACCCCGACAAGCAGTTCATGCCCGCCACCGGCTCGCTGCAGGTCTACCGCACGCCGCAGGCCGCGAGCTTCGAACGAAGCGACGTTCGTTTCGACGCCGGTGTGCGCGAGGGCGACACCATCTCGCCGTACTACGACTCGATGGTCGCCAAGCTCATCGTGTGGGGCGCCGACCGCGCGCAGACGCTGGCCCGGCTCGACGCGGCACTCGCGCAGACCCACATCGTGGGCCTGCACACCAACGTCGCCTTTCTGCGGCGTGTGGTGGCCAGCCGCTCCTTCGCCGAAGCCGACCTCGACACCGCGCTGATCGAGCGTGAGCGCGGGGTGTTGTTCAACACCCCGCCCCTGTCAGCCGAGCTGGCCGCGGCCGGAGTGGTGGCGCATGCATTGGCGAGCGAGCAGGCCTTGCAGACCACCGATCCCTGGTCGAAGCGCGACGGCTGGCGACTCTTTGGGGGTGCGCGCCGCCAGTTCGACCTGGAACTGCACGGCACGCACCAGGTGGTCACGCTGGAGCGTGCGCATGGCGGCGCGATGACGCTGGTGTTGGGCGATCAACGCTGGCCTTTTGCCTCCACCGCACGCGGCGACGGCCGGCACGATGTGCAGCTCGACGAGCGCCGCGTGTCGCTCACGGTGTATGCCTTTGGTGAGCGTGTCACCGTGTTCGCGCCTGAAGCCGTGGCCACGGTGGGCAAGGTCGACGTGCTCGCGCATGCGGGCGAAGGGGCGGTCGACGTGGGCCGCTTGACGGCGCCGATGCCCGGCAAGGTGATCGCTTTTTTGGCGCAGCCCGGCCAGGCGGTCCGACAAGGCCAGGCGCTGGCGGTGATGGAGGCGATGAAGATGGAGCACACCATCACTTCGCCGCGCGACGGCAAGGTCGAGGCGCTGCTGTATGCGCCGGGGGATCAGGTGGCTGAAGGCGGCGAGCTGCTGCGCCTGGCAGCCACGTGAATGTTGTTTACCGCGCGACGCGGCTGGTGCTGCGGCGCAGCCACTGCGTGGCGCTGCGCCAGCTGCTTTCTTCGGGTGCCGACAGCTCGGATGCTTGTGTGACACCAAAGCCCGAGGTGTTGCGGGCCCAGGCCGCGTCTTGTGGCGCGTCTCTCTTGATCAACGCGGGTTTGGCCAGTTTGCCGGCGTTGACGTATTGGCGCGCCAGCGACACCAGCTCGGGGTTGCCCGAAGCCTGGCAGACGAACAAGACCTCGCGCGCTTCATTGGCATCGCTCAGCATCGCAGCGACATTGATGCCTTCACCCAAATCACGTTTCAGGATGAAATGGATGCGGGTGGCGATGCGGAGTTGAACGGGCGTGGACACAAGATCTCCTGGCAGTTCGGGTATCTTCATCCTCTGTACCGAGGGTGCACATCCCTAAATGGAGGGGTCTGTGACTTCAGTCATCGATAGTGAGGAATTGGTCATGATGTCTTCGTCATTCCCTAGCCACGTGACCCTGGTCGACGTGGCCCCGCGTGATGGCCTGCAGAACGAAAAGCAGGCCGTGTCAGCTGAGTGCAAGCTTGAGCTCGTGCACAGGCTGCAGGCCGCTGGTTTGCGCGAGATCGAAGTCACCAGTTTCGTGAGCCCCAAGTGGGTGCCGCAGATGGCCGACAACGCGCAAGTGATGGCCGGCATCGAGCGCCGCGCCGGCGTGCGCTACTCGGTGCTCACCCCCAACCTGAAGGGCTTGGAAGCAGCACTCCCCTGCAAGCCCGACGAGATCGTGGTGTTTGCTGCGGCCACCGAGGCCTTCAGCCAGCGCAACATCAACTGCAGCATCGCCGAAAGCTTCGACCGTTTTGCGCCGGTGGTCGAGGCCGCGCACGCACACGGCTTGAAGGTGCGCGGTGCCATCTCGTGCGCGCTCGGCTGCCCTTACCAGGGCGAGGTGAGTGCCGACGAGGTGGAGCACGTGGTGCGCCTGATGAAAGAGATCGGCGTCGACCACTGCGGCGTGGCCGACACCATCGGGGTGGGCACACCGCGTGCGGTGCAGCGCGCGATGGAGCGTGCACTCAAGCACTACCCGCTGGTGGAGGTGAGCGGCCATTTTCACGACACCTACGGACAGGCCTTGTCGAACATCTACGCCTGCCTCGAGCTGGGCATTCACACCTTCGACGCCAGCGTGGCCGGCCTTGGCGGCTGCCCGTATGCCAAAGGCGCGACCGGCAATGTGGCGACCGAAGACGTGCTCTTCATGCTCAATGGGCTGGGCATCTCGACCGGCATCGACATCGATCAACTGGTCGATGCTGGCGCGTACATCTCGGGTGTGATCGGCCGGCCACCGGCTTCGCGCGTGGGCAAGGCCTTGTTGGCCAAACGGGAAAAAGCAGCAGCATGAGCAATGAAGACCTTGACGCAACGGGCCGCCGCGCCGGGCCGCCCCAAGCAAGGCCCGACCCTCTCGGAGGGTCGATCGACGTACTCGGCGATCGGGGTGCTGTGAACTTCCCGGAAGGGTTTCGCCGTGTCAGCGAAACCTTGGCCGGCTTGGGCCACCCGCATGCGCCAGTGTTCCTGGAGGTGACCGCGCGCACCGCGCAAGAAGCCGCCGACGCTCTCGGCGTTCAGCTCGGGCAGATCGCCAAGAGCGTGGTCTTCAAGCGCAAGCACGACAGCGTGGCCGTGCTGGTGGTGACCTCGGGCGACTTGCGTGTCGACGTCGACAAGGTGGCGGGCCTCACCGGCCCCGTGGGTCGCGCCGATGCCGACTTCGTGAAGTTGAGCACCGGCTTCACCATCGGTGGCGTGTCGCCGGTCGGGCACGTGACACCGCCGGTGATGCTGATCGACCGTGAGCTGCTGCGCTTCGATGAAATCTGGGCCGCAGCCGGTCACCCCAAAGGCGTGTTCAAGCTCAGCCCGGCTCAGCTGCAGGCCTTGACGGGCGCACCTCTGGCCGACGTGACGCCGACGGCCTGAAAGACCCGCTTCACAGCACCCGGCGCACGCCAGGCAGGCGCAGCAGCCAGCCCGCCACGATGAAGCACAGCACGCAGCTGAGCGAGCCCGTCACCGCAAACTTGAGAAGCGATGGCGCTGGCACCTCTCGCCATGCCAGCGCCACGCCCACCAGCACCGGCGGGTGGATCACGTAGATCGTGTAGGCGCGGCGAGCCAGCGCAGCCCACACCCGGCCGAGTGTGTTGAAGCGGCGCTGAAACCGATCGAGCAGCGCCAGGATCACGCCCCAGGCCACCAGCGGCTCCCAGAAGGCGTACACCACGTCCATGCCCGGCAAGCGCAGAACGTAGACGATGGCCAAGACCGGCAAGGCCAGCAGCGCCACACGCTGCCACGTGCGCACCTGGGCGGGCACCAGCCGCTCCAGCCACCGCGCACGCGCTGCCACGCAGCCGAAGGCGAACAGCAGCACATAGCTTGCAAAAAAGCCCAGTTGCAGGCCCCACACGTTGACGCCCACCGGCCAGGCCTGTCGCAAACCCAGTGCTGCGCCGCCCGTGGCGAGCGCTGCGATGGTGAGCGCCCGGTTGGACGGCCAGGGTGGCATGTCTTGTGCGGCCGGCCGGCGCGGGAACAGGCGCCGCCACAGCACCGCGACCAGGGCGAAGACCAGCAGCGCCTGCGCGAACCACAGCGGCCCGCTCTCGAAGTGGCCGTTTCGCCACAGAGCCAACAAGCTGTCGATGAATGGCCGCCCGCGCGCCGTCTGTGCCAGCGCGATCGTTGAAGGCCCAAGCACCCAACCGAAGACCAGCAGCGGCAGCCCCAGGCGCACGCATCGATCGATCAGGTAACGGCGAGCGCCCTTTTGCTCGATGGACGCCGGTGTGTAGTACCCCGCCAGCAGGAAGAACAGGCCCATGAAGAAGGCCTGGTTCACGGTGCAGAAGAACACCAGCAGGGTCGATGCGACGGGGCCGTCGGTAGGCAGCTCGCGGTAGAACCAGCCACCGATCGCACCGTAGGTGAGGGCCGTGTGGTGCAGCACCACTAGCAGCGTGAGGCTGGCGCGCAGGGCGTCGAACGCCACGTTGTGTGTTGACTGGGGTGGTTGCATGTGTGCCGCCGTGGCTGGCGGCCTTTCCCTGAGATGAATCGGCAGCGCGTGCATTGTTGCCGCATCCCGGCCGTAAGAGCGGCTGCGCGCCGGCGACGAACCGTCATCGCAACAGCCCGTGAACGGCCTCATGCACACCCTCATCCCACGCCGCCGGCTGCTGGCCGGTGCTGCGTTCGCAGCACTCGGCGGCTTGGTACAGGCCGAGCCTTTGCGAGGCCGCTTGACGCTCACAGGCACCACGCTCGACGGGCGTGCCTACGACATGGCGCAAGACCGTGGCAAGGCCATGCTCGTGTTCTTCTGGTCGACCCGCTGCGCCGTCTGCCGCGACAAGATGCCCGAGCTGCGTGCCAACTACGAAGCCTGGCGCGACAAAGGCTTTCAGCTGGTGGCAGTGAGCCTGGACCGCCACCTCGACGAGTTGAAAACCTACGACAGCGTGATCAACCGCATGGTGCCGCCGGCGCAGAAGTTCCCGATGCTGTGGCGCGGTGATGTGGGCTACCGAGACAGCTTCGGCCCGGTGTCGCACACGCCGACTTCGTTCATCCTCGACCGGCAAGGCCTGGAGGTGAAGCAGGTTCGTGGCCGCATCGACCCCGCGCTGTGGGACGATATGGCCGAACTGGTGCTCACCTGACTCCGATGCCCGCCACCGCCCCCCACACCATCCCCAGCCCCTGCGTCGATGTTTGTCGCATGCACGCCGCCAGCGGCCTGTGCGAAGGCTGTTGGCGCACGCTGGACGAGATTGCCGGCTGGGGTGCCTCGGGTGATGAGGCCAAGCGCGCTGTCTGGGTGTTGATCGAACAGCGCAAGGCGGCTGCCTTCACGCCTCCCGCCCCATGAAGCACCTGCGTTTCACCTTCGATGTGATCTCGCCTTACGCGCATCTCGCGTTCGAGCGCCTGCCGCAGGTGCTGCAAGGCGTGAACCACGAGGTGAGTTACCAGCCGGTTCTGCTCGCGGGTCTGTTGCAGCACTGGGGCCAGAAGGGCCCGGCCGAGATCGCGCCCAAGCGCGATTGGACGTATCGGCAGGTGATGTGGCTCGCGCATCAACTCGGCGTGCCGCAGGAGATGCCCGCGCAGCACCCCTTCAACCCGCTCGCGTTGTTGCGGCTCGGCCTGGCCTGCGCACCGGCCGGCCTCACGCCCAGTCGCTGGGTTTGCGAGCAACTGCTGCAGCACGTGTGGCGCGGTGGCGCCGACGCCGCCGATGCCGGCCGGCTGGCCGCCCTCACACAACGGCTCGCACCCCCGCGCGACCCGGCCAGTGCCGAGGTGAAAGACGAGCTGAAGCTCGCCACCGCAGACGCGGCCGCGCGTGGCCTCTTCGGTGTGCCCACGGTCGAGGTCGATGGCCGCATCTTCTGGGGCCTCGACGGCCTGGAGATGTTGGCGGCCTACCTGCGACGCGAGCCGTGGTTCGCGGGTCCCGAGTGGGACGCGGCGGCCCGGCTGCCGCAAGGGACCCAGAGAAAACACTGATCTCGCAAGCCCTGTGAATCTCGCATGAAGAAATGCGAGCACCGGGTTTCCACCGGGTTTGTCAGTTTCGTATCAGCCTCGCGTCAGGCCGCGGTCAGAGCTTGCCGTGAAGATGCCGCATCCTCATCGTTCGGTGAGGCACATACGAGGAGCACTTCATGGCAACTGCATCTGCTGTCGGCAAGCCGATGACCCCCGAAGAGAAGAAAGTCATCTTCGCTTCGAGTCTCGGCACCGTGTTCGAGTGGTACGACTTCTACCTGTACGGCACGCTCGCCGTGATCATCGGCAACCAGTTCTTCACGGCGCTCGACCCGGCTTCACGCACCATCTTCTCGCTGCTCGCGTTTGCTGCCGGCTTCATCGTGCGCCCCTTCGGCGCGCTGGTGTTCGGCCGGCTGGGCGACATGATCGGGCGCAAGTACACCTTCCTGGTGACCATCCTGATCATGGGCTTGGCGACCTTCATCGTCGGCCTGCTGCCCAACTACAACTCGATCGGCATCGCCGCGCCCATCATCCTGATCGGCTTGCGCATGCTGCAAGGCTTGGCGCTGGGCGGTGAGTACGGTGGTGCCGCCACCTACGTGGCCGAAC